>JAGQYH010000288.1 GCA_020436175.1 Bacteroidota bacterium | reverse complement strand
GCTTATATTAGTCGTCTTACTTATTTAAATATTCAAAAAACAGATATTATGAGTCAATACAGATTTGAAACCTTACAATTACATGCCGGACATGAAGTAGATAAAGACACCAATTCCAGGGCTGTTCCTATTTATCAAACGACTTCCTATACTTTCAATAATTCAGAACATGGCGCAAAGTTGTTTGCTTTACAGGAGTTTGGGAATATTTACACCCGAATAATGAATCCGACCACAGATGTTTTTGAAAAGCGAATGGCGGCATTGGAAGGAGGCGTTATGGCGGTGGCTACTGCATCCGGACAGTCTGCGCAGTTTTTGGCCTTGAACAACATAATGCAAGTAGGTGACAATTTTGTCTCTTCTTCCAATTTATATGGTGGTTCTTACAATCAATTTAAGGTAGCTTTTAAACGCATTGGGATTGATGTAAAATTCACGGCCGGTACCACTCCTGCCGATTACGAAAATCTGATCGATGAAAATACCAAGGCCATTTATGTAGAAACCATTGGCAATCCGGGTTTTAATGTGCCGGATTTTGAAGACATTGCTGCCGTGGCTAAAAAGCACCAAATTCCATTGGTGGTGGACAACACTTTTGGTGCGGGCGGCTATTTATGTCAACCCATAAAATTTGGTGCGAATGTAGTCGTACAATCGGCTACCAAATGGATCGGCGGACACGGCAACTCTATCGGAGGCGTGATCGTTGACGCCGGAAATTTCAATTGGGGCAATGGTAAATTCCCGCAATTCACAGAGCCGTCTGAAGGCTATCACGGTTTAAAATTTTGGGATGTTTTTGGTGAAAACGGACCGTTCGGCAATATCTGTTTTGCGATCAGAGCAAGAGTAGAAGGACTTCGGGATTTCGGACCGGCATTGAGTCCGTTTAACTCCTTTTTATTGCTGCAAGGATTGGAAACCTTAAGTTTGAGAGTACAAAGAACAGTAGATAATGCTTTGGAATTAGCAAAATGGTTAAGCGATCATCCAAAAGTTGCCTCCGTTACGTATGCCGGATTGGAAAGTCATCCCACTCATAGCACAGCTAAAAAATATTTAAGTCACGGTTTTGGCGGCGTGCTGGGTTTTACGGTAACCGGAGGCAAGGAAGCGGCAACCAAAGTGGTGGACAGTGTTCAATTGATCAGCCATTTAGCCAATGTCGGGGATGCTAAGACCTTGATCATTCAGCCGAGTGCCACCACTCACCAACAATTAAATGCAGAAGAACAACTGGCCGCCGGCGTTTTGCCGAATGGATTGAGGATTTCTGTAGGCATTGAACATATTGAAGACATTAAAGCTGATTTGGAACAAGCGTTGGCGACTATTTAGTAATTAATTTTTAATGATTAATGAAAAAGGGGATTGAGCGGTCAAATCCCTTTTTTTTGTTTTAGTATTTATATATTGGTTTGACTCGGAGCTACTAACAATACAATATTTGTTACTTTGTTTTTTTATCTTGGTGGTATAATGCGGATATATAACATATGTCATTTTTATAGCAAATTAGAAGATGAAATTCGAAAAAGAGTATTTAACTGATTTAGTAAAGGGTAAAACTAAAGGGGATTTTCCGCCATTCTCATCGGGAAAATGGAAAAAATCTGATGACTACTTAAAACAGATAGTTGGACGATTAAAAGACATACAATCAATTCAAGTTGAAGCCGATTTCAATCATTACGGAAGCGGATTTAGCTCTTATGTACACCTTTATTTATCGAAAAGAGATAAAAGTGACACTCAAATTTCAAATATTGGAGAATTAAGAACGGAAGAGACCAATGGATTGGTGATATACTTGTGCAGAATGGCTCCTTTTTCAATCTATGCAGAAGGAACTTGGTACAAGACATTTAATAAGGATAAGTGGCATTCTAGTGGTTCCCATTTTATCAAACCTGAAGATATAGGCACGTTACCGATTGTTGATTGGTATACTGAATTAAATGAAATCAAGAATACCTTAAATCAATATGGAATAATTCTATTGACACGGGAAGAATTAGATAAAAAATTAGAATTTGAAATTAAAATCCCAACAATTCTGTCAGACCCACCCTTTAAAGTGTTTGATTGCTTATTTTATTGGGAAGATTGAAAAATAAAAGGCTATAAAAATTGCAAAAAATTAATAGCAGCACTGCTTGACAAAAACGCTTTTCAGCCAAACCGTCACCTCACCTCATGAACCAACTATTTCACATATTCAAAGTGGATGTCGAAGAAACCAAAAGGATTGCGGCATTGCCCAATGAGCCGCACAATCATAACTTTGAAGAATTGCTGATTGGTATTGAAGGGGAATTGGAACACTTCATCGATTTCAAAACGGCTACCATCCAAGCACCTTTTGTCAGCTTCGTTACGAAAGGAAAAGTACATCGAGTGCTACCGAAACCTATCAACGGAAATTGTGAGATCTGGGGCATTCGATTTAAAAGTGAATTTATTCCGGAAACGACATTTCAGTTGTACTCGCTTTACCACAACCAAGCCAATATTGAATTGAAAACAGATGCTTGCTTCAAGCGAATGGTTATGATTTGTGAAATGATGTTCGACGAAAGTCGGCAAACCAATATTGACTATGCCGTAATCCGACAGTTATTGAGTGTTTTGTTAACCATGATCGAATCGGAAAGAAAGAAGCAACTACCTCCGGATGAGTCAAGTCATAAAACACAACATATCTCCTTTGGTAATTTTTTGAGCATTTTAGAAGAAAACTACCACCGACCGGAAGGCGTGGAATTCTATGCCGAAAAATTATTCATGTCTTCCCGCAATTTAAACCTCATTTGCCAAAACATTCTGGAACAAAGTGTTTCTGAAATTATAGAAACCAGAAAATTGATTGAAGCGAAAAACCTGTTGATCTCCACCGATAAAACCATTGCAGAAATTGCCTATGAATTGGGCTACAATGAAAGTTCCTACTTCTCAAAAGTTTTCAAAAAGAAATCAGGACAATCTCCTGGCGAGTTTAGAGCAGAAATGAAAAAAACGTTGACTTCCTAAATTTACCCATACTCTTCCGAAAAGTGTCATCTGTGTAATCGCTTTTGTGATGATCTTTGCAGTATCAAGATCAAAAAACG
>JAGQYH010000287.1 GCA_020436175.1 Bacteroidota bacterium | reverse complement strand
TATTTGATCATTGCTGAATAGATCCTTAGACCTGTTAGGTTCACGAACCTAACAGGTTAGGGTTGCAACGCTTCCAACATTGCCTTTGCCTTCAACAAGCATTCTTTGTATTCATATTCAGGTTTACAATCGATGGTTATGGCGCTGCCCACCTGAATAGAAGTATATTTTTTGGCAGCATTATACAGAATACTTCTGATCACCACATTAAAATCAAAGTTGCCTAAAGGTGTAACATAACCAACTGCACCTGAATACAATCCACGTTGAACTGTTTCATATTTTTCGATCAACTCCATCGACTTAAATTTTGGGGCGCCGGTCATACTGCCCATCGGGAAAGTGGCTTCTAAAATTTTAGTAAAAGGTAGACCTTTAGCTACTTGACAAACGACGGTGGAGATCATTTGATGCACTTGCTCGAAAGTATAGATGGCAAACAATTCTTCTACGGTTACACTGCCTTTCACTGCAATTTTTGACAGATCATTGCGAACCAAATCAACGATCATCACATTTTCGGACCGTTCTTTCGGGTCCCATCGAAGCGCTTCTTTTAATAAATTATCGGCTGTTTTGTTTTTACCCCTGCGGATAGTTCCCTTGATCGGTTGGCTGATAATTTTTTGTCCGATCTTCTTTAAATATCTTTCCGGGCTGCTGCATAGCAGGTAAAGATCATTTTGTTTAAAGTAAGCACCAAATGGAGCTTTGGCGAGTGCATTTAATTTTTTGTACACCGCAATAGTATCGATGTATTCATTTTCTATATAGAATTCCTGGCAAAAGTTGGTTTCATATATATCGCCTCTTTGAATATGGCTTTTAAGGGCTTTTACACTTTCAATGTATTCCTTTTCATTTAAACGTCTTTTTGGAGGGCTGTTTTGAAAGGAAGCTTTTGACTTATTTTCCATAGCAACATTCTCTATCAAAAGTTCAAACGCTTTGCGGTGTTTTTCATCGGTGACACCCAATTCCAGTTTGCCATTATAAAATCGAAATAGATATTTTGGGACGAAGAAGTGTGCCAGTGGGCAGCCAATGCCATCATAATTTTGGGAAGATAAATCGGGTTCCACCTGATTTTTCAATTCATAGGATAAATAACCGAAAAGCCAATCTTTATGGACTTGATGAAATTTTTGAAGATCGTCAAAAAAATAGGTGGAAGGATTGGCAGTGAGATGATCTATACTATCAATCGCTACAAAGAATCCAAAATTAGAATAGGGATATAAGTCGTAGTTGTTACTTTCCAATAGGCAAAAATGATCGATATCTTCAGACAATTGGAGCACTTTGGATTTGAAATTTTCAAGATCATCAACTTTGTATGGCTTGAAAATTCGTTTCATTCCGCTAATCTAACAACTAAAACTCAAAACGGATCATTGATCATGCGATGAGATCGCCCATAGAAAGATTAATCAATTCATCTCTGCCCGGTCCTACCGATACTATCGATACCGGCACTTCCAAGTAATTTTCAATGAATTTTATGTATTGATCCAATGTATCCGGCAATTTCTCGCCAATGTCTTTCCAACCGGTAAAAGATTTGTAATTAGGAGTAACTTCTGTTTGACATAGATCGTACGGCAATTCTTCACTGGTTTGATCATCGTAGGAATAACTGGTACAAACTTTAAATTCTTCCATGTTACTCATGACATCGGCTTTTGTAATCACCAATTGCGTTACTCCATTGAGAATGCAGGTATATTTAAGTGCAGGTAGGTCAATCCAACCGCAACGTCTCGGCCTACCGGTAGTAGCCCCAAATTCGCCACCAATGCGTCTTAACTCTTCACCTGTGGCATCATTTAATTCTGTTGGAAAAGGTCCTGATCCTACTCTTGTACAATAGGCTTTACTGATGCCGATCACATCACCGATTTTTTGTGGAGCGACGCCCAAACCTGTACAAACCGCAGCAGTAATGGTGTTAGATGAAGTAACATACGGATAGGTTCCAAAATCTATATCCAACATAGAGCCTTGTGCACCTTCAGCCAAAATTCGCTTGCCTTCTTTGATTAAATTATTGATAAAATAGGTGCCCTCCACTAATTGATAGCTTCTTAAGGCATCAATCGCTTCAAACCATTCTTTTTCCAAACTCTCAAGATCAAATTCAAAGTCGTAAGTGCCTAATAATTTTAGATGCTTTTGCTTAAGTTTAGTATAGTTTTCTTGGAAAGCCGAAGATAGAATGTCGCCAATTCGAAGGCCGTTTCTACCGGTTTTATCCATGTACGTCGGACCGATACCTTTTAAAGTAGACCCAATTTTTTCTTTGCCTTTGGCTGATTCAGACGCTGCATCTAACATTTTATGGCTCGGTAAGATCAAGTTAGCTCTCTTAGAAATATATAAGCGCTCTTTAACCGGCACGCCTTCATTTTGCAAATGCATGATTTCCTTTAGAATGGTCACAGGATCAATAACGACACCATTACCAATAAAATTGATACAGTTTTTTCTAAATATACCGGAAGGAATGGTGTGCAACACATGTTTCTTCCCATCAATCACTAAGGTATGTCCCGCATTTGGGCCGCCTTGAAAACGGGCAATTACATGGTATTGATCCGCCAGATAATCAACGATCTTGCCTTTTCCTTCATCACCCCATTGTAAGCCTAATAATACATCTACACTCATTTGTAACAATTAAATCCTGCCTAATCAGTAAGCAATTGTAAAGATAGGATTTGCCTACATCATTCCTCTATTGTGTGGGGAAAATTCAGCTTTGTGGAAAAGTGTTTTAATGAAAAACAGAAATGTAAAGTAGACTAATAGAGGTTCTTTGTCTCGTCCTGAAATAGGTTTACACAAATCTATTAAAAAATGGCAAGACGAAAATTGACAAATTATTCAAATTCGATAAAACTACGAGTAGTAGAAGATTACTTATCAGACAAACTTAGCTTAAAATCTCTTATGTCGCTTCATGGGATTAAAAATCCGGGAAGTGTTTATCACTGGCTGAAATTATATGAGCAATATGGTATTGTTTATTTTAGCAGTAAATCACCCAAAATGTCAAAGGGATCTATTCCCCATAGAAAGTCTACTACAGATAAACTGGCTTCATTAAAGCAAGAGAATGAAAATTTAAAG
>JAGQYH010000286.1 GCA_020436175.1 Bacteroidota bacterium | reverse complement strand
ATTATATGACGACAAGGGTGATTGAAGTTGCGCCATTGGCATTTATGCGTGGTAGAACATTAGATCATGCTTTTATGATCTTGGACGAAGCACAAAATGCGACGGAAGGACAATTAAAAATGTTTTTAACTCGTATCGGTCCTTCAGCCAAATGCATAATCACCGGTGATGTTACACAAATTGACTTACCCAGAAATCAGGAAAGTGGATTGAGACAAACCATTGACAGATTAAAAAGTATAAAAGGAATTGGGGTAATGAAATTGGATAATAGAGATGTGGTCAGGCATCGCTTGGTAAAAGAAATTATCAAAGCTTTCGAAAAAGATAAATAAACCCTCTATTTATCAACAATTTAACATCATTTTAGGACAAAATGAATAGCATAATATAAATGCAAATCTTATTTTTACAGCAAAATTAAAAGACCAAATTTTATTAACTATGAAAAAATGGAGTTCAATTAGCGTATTAATGTTGTGTATGACAACTATCTTATTCTTTACTCAGTGTAAACCTGATAGCAAAGATGAAGCGAAAGAAGAAACAACAGTAGAAAGCCCTGAAGCTGCTACAGAAGGTGCTCAAGCTGAAGTTTTAACACCGGAAGATATCGCTAAACAAAAAATCGAAGGTTTACCGACAACTACTATCGAGTGGGTTAAAACCGAGCACGATTTCGGAGATATTAAGAAAAACGAAAAAGTAAGTACTACTTTTGAATTTAAGAACACAGGTACTAGTCCATTAATTATTGCTGAAGCTAAAGCAGGTTGTGGTTGTACTGTACCTCACAAACCGGATGAGCCAATTCAACCGGGTGAAACAGGTGAAATCAAAGTTGAATACAACGGTAGCGGTAACGGTAAAGTAACTAAGTTTGTCAACGTTATTTTGAATACTGAATCTCAAACTGAGAAGTTAACTATTACTACTAACGTACTTCCTGAAGAAGGACAATAAGTGAAACTTTTAAAATAAAGAATAGTAGCCTGCCAAATTGGTGGGCTATTTTATTTTAGTCATCCGTTAGTTTATATGAAAGACTATCTTTCTCTTATCAAGTTCAGTCATACCATTTTTGCATTGCCCTTTGCGATAATTGGTTTCTTTCTGGCCGTTTTTGTGCATGGCTACGAACTGAATTGGACTATTTTTTTCTTGATGATCTTATGTATGGTCTTTGCCAGAAGTGCGGCAATGGCTTTCAATAGATACATTGACAGAGATATTGACGTCAAAAATCCCAGAACCGCCATTCGGGAAATTCCTGCCGGTACGATTGCCGCCAAAAAAGCATTATGGTTTGTGGTGTTAAATGCTGCGTTATTCATCACCTGTACCTTTTTTATCAATCCTTTGTGCTTTTACCTTTCACCTGTCGCCTTGTTGGTCGTTTTAGGCTACAGCTATACCAAAAGATTTACGGCACTATGTCATTTAGTTTTAGGATTAGGCCTGGCATTAGCCCCAATTGGAGCCTATTTGGCGGTTAGTGGTCAATTTCATTGGTTGTCCATTTTCTTCTCTTTGATCGTATTTTTATGGGTAAGTGGATTTGATATCATTTACGCATTGCAAGATGCCGATTTTGATAAATCCAATGATTTACATTCCATTCCTTCCACTTTAGGTATAAAAGATGCACTCAAAGTTTCGGTACTCATTCACTTGCTTTGCGCCTTATTAGTAATAGCAGCCGGCTTCTATGCACAGTTTCAAATGTTTTACTGGATCGGTGCATTGGCCTTCATTGCACTATTAACCTATCAGCATACTTTGGTAAAACCCAATGATCTATCAAAAGTTAACATCGCATTTTTTACCAGTAATGGCGTGGCCAGCATTGTATTCGCTATTTTTGTTTTATTGGAACTTATTGTTATACTCTAATAGTTATTCAGCTGATGCCAAAACTTCTTGGAATTGATTATGGTACAAAAAGGGTTGGCTTAGCCATTACCGATGACTTGCAAATTGTAGCCTCCCCATTGGAAACGGTTGAAACGGCACGCATTGTAGATCATCTTAAAAATTTATTGAGCAAAGAAAACATCGAATTGATTGTATTGGGAGAACCAAAATATCCGGATGGCAATATCAGTGAAACCACTAAAAAGGTGTATGTCTTCAAAAAAGAATTAGAGAAATTATTCCCAAATATTCCGGTACAGTTAGAGGATGAAATGTATACCAGTAAAATGGCCTCTGAAACATTACTTTCAGCCGGTATTAAAAAATCAAAAAGAAAGGACAAAAGTCTATTGGATAAAGTTAGTGCGGCACTAATTTTGAAGTCGTACATGGATAAATTATAGAATTAATAAGTAGAAGAAATGACATTACCCATTGTTGCATACGGAGACCCGGTTTTAAAGAGGAAAGCTACGTCTATTCAAAAGGAAGATGCCGATTGGTCAACATTGATCGAAAATATGTTTGAAACCATGGAAAATGCCGAAGGTGTTGGCTTAGCTGCCCCGCAAATCGGACAATCTATTCGATTATTTGTGGTGGATACGGTGCAAATGGAAAATCCTAAAAAAAATCCTGATTATAAAGGTATAAGAAGAGCTTTTATCAATGCAGAAATGATAGAGGAAAGTGGAGAAGAATGGAAATACGAAGAAGGTTGCTTAAGCATTCCTAATATTAGAGAAGATGTTTCCAGAATGCCCGTTATTAAAATTAAATATCTGGATGAAAACTGGGAAGAGCGCACAGATACATTTAATGGAATTAATGCCAGAGTAATTCAGCACGAATACGATCACATCGAAGGCATTTTGTTTACCGATCACATCAATCCGCTAAAAAAGAGACTTTTGCAACGCAAACTAGATAAAATTTCCAAAGGAAAAGTATCGGTAAGTTATAAAATGAAATTTCCGGAATTAAGAATGAAACGATAAAATTCTAAATGAAAGCTTTCTTTACCATACTTGTTGTTTTGTTATCAGGTTGCAATAAATTTGTACTTTCTTCATATTCAAAAAAAGATATTTTTACAAAATATAAGGAAGGCTATAGCACGATACTCAATAACTCCCCAATAGATATAGAAACTATATTTTTATCTGAAGATAATATAGATAAAATAGAAACCAACTATAAGAAAAAGCTAATCAAGATTCACC
>JAGQYH010000285.1 GCA_020436175.1 Bacteroidota bacterium | reverse complement strand
TTATTTGAGTTGTCGCAACACTATTTCCAAATCGCACAATAAGAAACACATGGAGATCACAAGGTTATTTGATACAATATATTACCAACAGGAGCAATACCCTCAAAAGATAAGTCTTACCAGCATAAGAAATGGCGAGTGGAAGTCATATAGTACTCAAGAGGTAATTGATAATGCTTATAAAGTAAGTTTGGGATTATTAAAATTAGGAATTCAACCGGGAGATAAGATTGCTATTATCACTAAGGAAAATCGACCGGAATGGAACATTTGTGATATTGCTGCCGGTCAAATCGGTGCTGTAACAGTGCCCATTTATCCCACAATTAGTCCCTCTGAATATGCCTACATATTTAATGATGCCAGCGTTAAAATTTGCATTGTCGATAAAGAAGACCTTTTTAAAAAGGTAGAACAGATCAAAGACAAAGTCGACAGTCTGCAATATATCTTTACCATAGATGAGTGTGCAGGATGCGCTCATTGGGAAGAAATTTTTGCCAAGGGAGAAGGTGGTGACATCAATGATGTTAAACAACTTTCTGCCCAAGTTAAACCGGGTGATCTGGCCACATTGATCTACACTTCCGGAACTACAGGATTACCTAAAGGTGTCATGTTGTCGCATTTCAATATCATTTCGAATGTTAAAGAAGTGGGAGGAGAAATGCCATTGAGTCCGGGATTAAAGGCATTGAGCTTTTTACCCTTGTGCCATATTTTTGAACGAGCCGTCAGCTATTGTTATATCAGTAATGGCGTTAGTATTTATTATTCTTCAGTAGATACACTGGCGGAGAAACTACCTACCGTAAAACCAAATTTCTTTACTACCGTGCCAAGATTGTTAGAAAAGGTGTACGAGAAAGTAGTGAACGGCGGGATGCAGAAAAAGGGTATTGCCAAAAAAATATTCATGTGGGCCTTAGAACTCACCAAGAGTTATGAATACGATCAAAAACCCGGTTTGGCCATGAAGCTTGCCGATAAACTGGTGTACAGTAAGATCAGAGAGAAATTGGGAGGTGAGGTGATCGGCATAGTAACAGGATCGGCACCTTGTCCTTTAAATATTGCTCAATTCTTTTCGGCAGCTGGTATTCCCATCAGAGAGGGATATGGATTAACAGAAACCTCTCCCGTGCTTACATTTTGCAGATTTTCAGAAGGCGGCGCCATGTTGGGAACAGTAGGATTGCCGTTGGATAATGTGGAATTGAAAATTGAAGAAGATGGTGAAATTTTAGCGAAAGGTCCTAACATTATGATGGGATATTACAATCAACCGGAGCAAACTGCTGAAGTAATGACGGATGACGGTTGGTTCAGAACCGGTGATATCGGCAAATTTATAACCGGTAAGAATGGCGTTAAATTTCTTAAGATCACTGATAGAAAGAAGCAGTTACTAAAAACTTCCGGTGGAAAATATGTGGCACCGGCGCCTATTGAAAATAGATTTAAGGAATCTTTCTTTGTGGAGCAAATGATGGTAGTGGGCGAAGGCAAAAAGTTTGTTTCTGCCTTGATCGTTCCGGCCTTTGAAACGTTAAAGGATTGGGCTAAAAAGGAAGGCATAAGTTATACCGACAATGAAGATCTGATCAAGAATGAAAAAGTCATTAAATTGTTTCGCGATATAGCGGAAGAATACAATCCCGATTTTAGTAAGATCGAGCAGATTAAAAAGATTCGACTTTTACCAAACGAATGGACAGATACTTCCGGTGAACTAACGCCGACCATGAAGGTGAAACGAAAAGTGATCAGAGAGCGGTATGCACAACAGATCGATGAAATTTATAGTGTGTAATAAATGACCGGTGCGTCAACTTGGAATGAAAGTTGTTTAGCATAAGTCAAAATAAGAATACAGTGATTAAACAACTTTTGCTTCTCTTGCTTTTTTTACCACTGCTATTAACGGCGCAATCGAATGTTGAAGATAGTATTCGGATATTAGAAAAATCAGTGGATGATCACAATGAAGCTATTGAAGATATTTTCAAAGATCTGGAGGCTCTGAAACTTAAGAAAATCCATCAAACCATTGTGGATTGGGGATTGCCTTATTATCGAAGCGATGAGCAAATTGTTCATCACGATGCTTTTAGTTTAAGTTATAACGAAGAACATGAACAAGCCAATTGGGTGGTTCATGTCATTACAAAAGATATATTTTACGGCAATGTCAGTCGAACCAATGATTTTAGAGTGGATCCGTTGGTGACTACCATAACTGCTGATTCTGCGGATTATTGGGATTCCGGCTATGATAGAGGCCACTTAGCACCATCTGCCGATTTCCGATGGTCAAAGAAAGCATTGAGTGAATCCTATTTTTACAGCAATATGTCTCCCCAAGTACCGGAACTGAACAGAGAAATTTGGGCGAAACTGGAAAATTTAGTGAGAGAATGGGTATTTGAAACCAACGAATTAGTAGTAGTTACCGGACCGGTATTAACCAATGATCTTCCTAAAATTCCGCAAGGCAGTAAGCGTGTCAGTATTCCGGAATATTTTTACAAAGTAATTTTAGATAACGAAGGCGACGAGAAAAAGGGAATTGCTTTTATCATGCCCAACAAAAAAGTGCCCTTTCGTTTAGTCGATTATGCCGTTTCTATTGATAGTGTGGAGGCACTAACCGGGTTGGATTTCTTTCCAAAATTGCAGGATGATCTGGAGAACGAACTGGAAGCAATGGACAATATTTTTGATTGGCCAATGAACAGTGATGCCGTTAGTGGCCAAGCGATTAAAGTGGATTTCAAAAAAGGACAGGTAACAGCCGAACAAGCTAAGTATTTTGTAGGCGATGAATGTACGGTTTGCGGCAAAGTAGTGTCCACCAAGTTTTTAGAAAGCAGTAACTCACAACCTACCTTTCTCAATCTGGACAAGAAATTTCCGGAACAGGTATTCACTTTGGTAATCTTTGGCAAAGACAGAGTTAATTTCACCTATGCCCCGGAAGAATATCTATACAACAAAACCATTTGTATCAAAGGTAAAGTAGAAGACCGGAACGGAACTCCTCAAATGATTGTCAGCGAAGAATCGGCTATAGAGGTTCTAAAGGATAAGCAATAATCTAACCTAACAGGTTGGTTTAAAACTTCACCTTGTAAAACA
>JAGQYH010000284.1 GCA_020436175.1 Bacteroidota bacterium | reverse complement strand
GGATGTTACCCGTCCAGTTGCGTTGTTGCAACAGTTCGTAACCTTTTGCTTCCATCTCCTTCGTGGCCATACCATATTCTTTGCAGATCTCATCCAGAAAATAATCCACCAACAAAGGAATATCGTCTTTCCTGTCATTCAAAGAAGGCACGTGAATGATGATCACACTCAATCGGTGGTAAAGGTCCATTCGGAACTTCTTTTCATCGATCTCTGCCAAAAGGTCTTTATTGGTAGCGGCTACAATTCTAACATCCACCTTGATTTCTTTATCGCCACCCACTCGTGTGATCTTATTTTCCTGCAAGGCGCGTAACACTTTGGCTTGAGCAGATAAACTCATGTCGCCGATCTCATCGAGGAAAAGCGTACCGCCGTTTGCTTGTTCAAATTTACCGATTCGTTGTTTGACGGCAGAAGTAAACGCTCCTTTTTCATGGCCGAACAATTCACTTTCGATCAGTTCTGCCGGAATGGCTGCACAGTTCACTTCGATCAACGGGCCATTGGAACGGTTACTTTTTTCATGGATCCATTTGGCGACCAATTCTTTACCCGAACCATTGTCGCCGGTCACCAACACTCTGGCATCTGTCGGTGCCACTTTTTCAATATCCTCTTTGATCTTGATGATGGGAAGAGAATCCCCGACAATATCTCTGGTGCCGGAAACTTTTCTTTTCAGCACTTTGGTCTCGGTGATCAAAGTAGCCTTATCCATCGCATTTCGGATGGTGATCAATAATCTGTTCAAATCCGGCGGCTTAGAGATGTAATCGTAAGCACCTTTTTTAACCGCTTCCACGGCTGTGTCAATGTTACCATGGCCGGACAACATAATGATGGGCACATCGATGCCGGCTTTGTTCACGGCTTCCATCACTTCCATGCCGTCCATTTTCGGCATTTTAATATCCAGGATCACTACATCATAGGTGTTGCTTTTGATCATTGCCAAGCCTTCCTCTCCGTCAGATGCCTCCTCAATCTTATATTTCTCGTATTCTAAAATTTCTTTCAGTGTACGTCTGATTGCCTTTTCATCATCTACTATTAAAATAGTTGCCATAGTTCCTGTTCAATTTTGCTTTGTTGTTGAAGCTAAAAAACGAAATAATTTCGGGTATAAAAAATTCCTTAAAATAAAAACAGACCTATAAGCCGGGTTCTGTAATTCCCTATCATTTATCTGCACTTACCATCACTGGCAAGTTGTATCAGTCCACCCATTCCGAACGGTCTGGCTAACCTTACACCGGAACTTATTTGACCTTTCAGCACCCGAGGTTTGTAGATCACTAATGTTACCATCAGCTTTTTTCACTCCTGATACACTCAGGACAATTTTCTGTTACACTTTCTATCCCGCCAATTAAATGTCGTGATCCTCCCGTTAGGAGGCGAGCTGCCATGTGCTGCCCGGACTTTCCTTCCCCATAGCCATAAAGCTATAAAGACGATAGAGCAGCCTGTTTTTATTTTAAAGAACTTGAACCGCGAAAATAAGGATTCTTGTGGAGGTTATTTCATTTGACTCGAGAAAACTATATTTGTCGAATGGCAACAAGCTTCAAATGGCGGATGGCACAAAAACTGGAGCTCAAATGGTGGCAAAACTATTTGGGAAAGAAGGATGTGCAGATGTATTTGGAATGGAAAAAGCAATATTGGCTCGATTTTTTAAGTGACATTCAGGAAACGGTTCAGATACGTTCAAGTGACAGTGTGTTGGACGCCGGTTGCGGTCCGGCAGGTGTATTTACGGTAATAAATGCCCAAAACGTGGTGGCCGTTGATCCGTTGTTGGAGGCTTACGAACAAAATCTGGATCATTTTTCAAGAGCTATGTATCCGCAAGTTCAATTCGAGACAAGTTCCATTGAAATGTATCGTCCTACCATTTTATTTGACAAGGTATTTTGTTTGAATGCCATTAATCATGTGGCTGATATTGAGTTGGCATTTGATCAATTATTTGATTGGTTGCAGCCGCAAGGTCAGTTGATCGTATCTATTGATAGTCATAATTACAAACTGTTAAAAACGATTTTCAGATGGATTCCCGGAGATGCTTTGCATCCGCACCAGTACGATTTGGAAGATTACAGAAAATTTATCACGGATAGGAATGGGGAGATCCTTCAGGAAGTCAATAGCAAACCGGGTAATATTTTTGATTATTGGGTATTGGTGGTGAGGAAGAAGTAGATGGAAAAATTATTGTTTCCACTGAACGCCATCTGCTCCAATCTCCAATTTACCTTCTTTCCCTAAAACAATAGCCTTGTTATTGGAAATATGTCCGGCAGGAAAGTTAAAACATTCCGGATAATCATAGTCTTTGGTATGCTCAAAGATGATCTCTTCTGCCGTTTTACCAAATGGAATGGTGTTGTCGTTCATTTCCGTCATGCCGCCAACCACCAATGCCGCCAAATGATCTAACTTCCCGGCATTTTTTAAACTGATCATCATTCTATCGATGTGATAAAGATATTCATCCAAGTCTTCAATGAAGAGTATTTTACCCTTGGTATCCACGTCATGCTTAGTGCCGATTAAACTATACAGCAGCGATAAATTACCGCCAATGATTTCTGTCTGTGCTGTTCCGGTTCTGTTCAATGGATGAGGAGAAAACGGATAGGACAGTGTTTCACCTAATAGAGCTTGCCGGATACTATCCAAACTTTCGGAAGTATTGGTATTGAAAACACTGGGCATGGAAGCATGCAAAGTGGCCGTTTTAAAATTTTCATTGAGATGAGCATGCAGAATGGTTACATCCGAAAAGCCGATGATCCACTTCGGTTGTGATTCGAAACGCTTAAAATTTAAAAGATCGAGTATTCTTACCGTCCCATATCCTCCTCGACAGATTAAAATGGCTTTGACGGTATCGTCATCCAATAAATGCTGAAAACTTTCCGCCCGTTGTTGATCGTTGCCACCAAATTGGTCGTGCACTAAACCAATGGCGCTACCGATTTTAACCTTAAATCCCCATCCTTCAATGACGGCAATCGCGGGTTGCAATTCATCCATAGTGATGGAACGAGCGGTGCAAGTCAGGCCGATGGTGTCACCGGGGTTGAGATAAGGAGGTATTTTCATGCAGGTAAATATAAATGATTATACTCATC
>JAGQYH010000283.1 GCA_020436175.1 Bacteroidota bacterium | reverse complement strand
CATGGTTGGTGTTGGTAGGCTTTTCTTTATTGTTTCACCCACCCCACTAAAATAATCAATTCAAAGAAATAACAATGTTAATGCCGTTGGGTACTACACTTCTTCCTGCATTAACTTCCACAGTTCGTCTTTCAACTCCGGAATGCCTTGCTCGGTAATGGCCGAAAAGAAAACGCATTTAAGGTCTTTGGGCAACTCTGCTCTTAGCATATTTTGCAGTTCTTCATCCAACAGATCGGATTTGCTGATGCCCAACATTCTCTTTTTATGCAACAATTGCGGATTGTATTGTGCCAGCTCGTTCAACAATACTTCATATTCTTTTTTGATATTATCGCTTTCCGCGGATACCAAAAACAACAATGCAGCATTTCGTTCAATATGTCTTAAAAATCGATCGCCTAATCCTTTGCCTTCATGCGCTCCTTCAATAATACCGGGAATGTCGGCCATCACAAAAGATTTGTTTCCCCTGTAATACACCATTCCCAAATTAGGTACAATAGTGGTGAACGGATAATTCGCAATCTTTGGCTTTGCCGCACTCAACACTGATAATAAAGTAGATTTTCCGGCATTCGGAAAGCCTACTAAACCTACATCTGCCAATACTTTTAACTCTATAACGCGCCAGCCTTCTTGCTCTGGTTCGCCGGGTTGCGCATATCTCGGTGCCTGATTGGTAGCCGTTTTAAAGTGGTTGTTGCCCAAACCGCCTTTGCCGCCCGGCATCATGATGTATTCTTCACCGTCTTCCATTATTTCCTTTAAGACTTCACCGGTTTCAAAATCCTTTATCACCGTTCCCAAAGGGACTTCCAGAATAACGTCCTCACCGTCCTTGCCGGTTTTCAATGCCCCACTTCCGGAATGACCGTGCTCTGCCTTAATGTGCTTTTTAAATTTGAGATGCAATAGTGTCCATAACTGCGCATTACCTTTAAGGATTACGTGTCCGCCTCGTCCACCGTCACCACCATCCGGACCGCCTTTGGGTTCAAATTTTTCTCTTCTGAAATGGGTAGAGCCTCGCCCGCCCCTGCCGGAGCGGCAATGTATTTTTACATAATCTACAAAATTTCCTCCTTCCATTGATTTGTTCTAAAAGCTGTGAGTGTTAATACCGAAACTTAGTTGCGTTTATCCATATACCTCCACCATTTGAAAATATGGAAAATTCTTGAATGCTAACCGAAACTACCCCATCTTCCTCCTTCGTCAGAAAACGGTGATATCCCCATTAAACCGGCTTAAAGGAATTAATTGGAAACGGCTTGCTGCAAAGCGGCAAATATATCATCGATACTGCCTTCTCCTTTGATGCTCACAAACTTATTCTGGCCTTTATAATATTCAGCCAACGGTGCAGTTTGATTCAAATACACCTGAAAACGGTTTCTGATGGTTGCTTCATCGTTATCGTCTGCCCGACCGGAAGTTTCTCCTCTCGCCAAAATTCTTTTAACGATTTCCTCTTCCGTAACTTCCAAAGCCAAAACTTTAGCGATCTTGGTTGTCTTTTCTTCCAACAAATTATCCAAAGCCTCCGCCTGTGGTGCTGTTCTTGGAAATCCATCAAAAATAAAACCATCTACCTTGTTGGCTAGTTCATCCAATTTATTTCCGATCATGCCAATTACGACAGAATCCGGGACCAATTCACCTTTGTCCATATAACTTTTAGCTTCCAGTCCTAATTGAGTGCCGGCAGCCTTTTCACTTCTTAACAGATCGCCAGTTGAAATATGACATAAATTCAATGCTTCAGCCAGTTTTACCGCTTGGGTGCCTTTACCGCTTCCCGGAGGGCCGAATAAAATGATGTTGTTCATCTTTATAGATTTGTGCCCCCAAAAGTATAATTGTTTACAAAGAATTCTTAGCAAATGGTATGAAGTTTAATTTATGTAATGCAATATTGTTAAGCAGTTGAAATTAACTGTTGACTTCCTGATAGATGCCTAAAATGTTCCTTCCCATGCCATCGTAATCCAAACCATAACCCACTACAAACTCATTTCCGATCTCAAAGCCATGATATTTCACATTCACCGGCACTTGAAAACTCGCCGGTTTGATGAGCAATGCCGCTACCTCTATGGAAGCAGGCTCTTCGGCTTCTAAGGTTTTAACCAACTTTTGAATGGTTAATCCGGTATCTACAATATCTTCTATGATCACGATATGTCTGCCATTCATAGGTTTTTTAAAAAACGTCTCCACTTTCACTACTCCGGTGGTAGAAGTTCCCGAATAAGATTTCGCATTGATAAACTCTATCTCTGAAGGAAATTGTATCACCTTCATCAAATCGGCGGCAAACATAAATGAGCCATTCAATACCGGCAGAAAAACAGGTGTTACATCAGCATAATCCTTTTCAATGGCTTTCGCGATTTCACTCACTCTTTTTAAGATAGCCTCATAAGGGATCAATGCCTTAAAGTGCCGATCTTTAACTTGGATAGAAGTATTTTCCTTTACCGTCATTGAAGGATATGCCTTTTAGTGAACAACATAATGATAGGTAAAATTATTGATGATACCTTAGTTCGCCGTAAAAATTTGCAATACTTGCCCGATACTAATGTCGTTTGAAGTAAGATTGTTCCATTTTTTGATATCTGCAATGGATACCTCATATTTTTTGGAAATAGCATAAAGTGTCTCTCCTTTCACTACTTTGTGGATCAATTTTTTGGCCGGAGACGGGTTTACCTCAGCTTTGACAACAGTGGTTTGGTTCGTATTCTGATTCTGAGCATTTTTCGCAGCTTCTTCTTTTAAGCGCAACTCCTCTTTCAGCTTTTCTACTTCTGCTGCCAAACGTGCACTTTCCGCTTCGGCTTCTTTTCTTTTGGCATCGGCCTCTGCTTTTTCCATCGCAAACTCTGCCTCTTTCGCAACCTTATCCAAATTATCCTGTTTCTCTTTTAATTTGGCTTTGGCTTCTTCCTCCTGCTTTTTCTTTTGTGCATCATCAATTACTTTGATCACCGGTGTATCTTGTTTGATCTCTTCTTTTGGCGGTGGATTTGTTTTACCGGCCAACAGCGGCTTCTTATCTCTTTTACTGTTTAAAAAGATAGTTTGACCGGCAGCCGGCTCCTCACCGATACGAAGTAAATTCCTATCGTACAATTTATCCAGTTTCA
>JAGQYH010000282.1 GCA_020436175.1 Bacteroidota bacterium | reverse complement strand
GTTCAACGAGGATACCGGCAGCATGTTGCGGATTGGTTGGTTTGAAACCGAGCAGAGGCAGACTTTTAAAATCCAGTTTATTTGATGTACAGTTAGTGGATATTGCGATCGATGGTGTCATTACTCGTTCGGTAAGAGATACTGCCTATTTTTATGCGGAAGCAGAAAAGTATTATAAAAATCGAAGACTACCTTCCATAGGATTAGTGGAAGGCCCTTCTAAGAAGAAATACAAGATTGGATTTACCGGAAGAGGCGGACATGGAAGAATGGGCAATGATGTAACGATGAAATCTTTGGAAGATACGGTCAATCTGTTGGAGTCAATGGGCCATAGTGTGCAATTCATTGAAGTGGAGTTAAACAAATATTTTGAGAAGGACTTTGCTAACCTATGGGCGATGAACGGTTTTTTCTGCCACAAATTTGGCAAACAGCTTTTTGGTAGCTCATATCAAACCGAAAAGTTAACCAAGCTAACAAGAGGCCTGTCAAAATATTACTGGGATAATGTCTTACAAACGCCGGCTTTTATATATCGACTCAATAAGTCGTATTACGATTATGCCAAAATAATGTCTGAGCTGGGCTTGGATATTGTATTAATGCCAACACTTTCACATCCGGCGCCTAAATTGGGTCATTTAGGAATGAATCTTGATTTTGATGTATTGTTCCAAAGGATGCAAGATTGGGCTTATACCACACCATTTTTTAATGCGAATGGTGCTCCGTCTATTTCATTGCCTTTAGGACACGACGACAATAACGATCTGCCGATAGGCATGTTGTTTTCGGCTAATCACGGACAAGAAGCAACCTTGTTTGATCTGGCATATCAGTTGGAAGCCGCAAAACCATGGAGAAAAATTTATATGGAGTAGCGTTGAATTGAGGGAAGCTTAAATGATTAAATATGAATAAAATACTGAGCGTTTTTTCTTTTATCGTTTTAATTTTAATTGTCCTCTATTTTGCACTTAACCGGAAGGATATATCCGTAGAGGTAGCCAAGGAAGTCTTAACTAATTCAGAATCGGAGTTTATTACTCTGGAGGGTATGGAAGTACATTATAGGAGAGAAGGCAGTGGGTTTCCTATTGTTTTAATCCATGGCACTTCGGCTATTCTGCAAACTTGGAATAAATGGACGGAAGAGTTGATTAAGAATGGTTACGAAGTGATAAGAATGGATCTTCCGGCTTTTGGATTAACGGGTTCCAATCCTGATCACGATTATTCCATTCCCTATTACGTATCGTTTATAGAGTCTTTTACGAATGCTTTAGGTATCGATAGTTTTCATTTGGCGGGAAATTCATTGGGAGGTTTAATTGCATGGGAATATGCGGTGGATCACCAGAAAAATTTGGGTAAATTAATTTTAGTCGATCCGGCAGGATTTAAAAGCCAGAACGATAAGAAGAATATTTTTGATAAGCTGCAACAGTATCAATTTATCACCAAACCACTAATGACTGTAGGCACAGGTTATCTGGTGAAGCAGGGAATGAAGCAATCCTATTATTCGGATGAAAAGATCACCGACGAATATTATCAATATTATACAACAGCCACTTTACGAGATGGCAATCGAAAAGCATTTTTGGACAGAATGAATGTTCAAGATGAACCAAGAATTGAAAGATTGAAGCATATTCAAACGCCAACGCTCATACTTTGGGGAGAACATGATGAGTTGATTCCTTTGATGTATGCCGACTCATTCAAAGCAGCCATTCCTAAATCGAAACTGGTAGTTTTTCCGGACGCTGGACATATACCTATGGAAGAAATTCCGCAGCAATCAGTACAAGACGTCATTCAATTTTTGAAAGAAGAATAAACTTTCATTCGTATTTATATCAAAGTCCTTCTTCTAACCTTTTCTTCATTCGGGAAAAAGAAATGGGCGTAATGCCTAAGTAGGACGCCATATGTTTTTGTGCAATTCGTTTGAGTAGAACCGGTGATTGCTCCTTAAACAATTCATATCGCTTTTCCGGTTTTTCGTTGTAATAAGATTGTTGATGCAGAAGTGTATTGGTTAGAATAATCTCCACCATTTCAATATATACTTTTTGAATGGTCGGGAATCGAACCACCAACTTTTTAAACTCAATAAAATCAATTACTGCCAGCGTTGTGGTTTCGATAGCTTCATAGTATAATGCTGAAGGTTGCTTCAAATACAAGGTTTCCCATGAACCGGTAATCAGATTTTCATCCCAAAAAAAAGGTGTTAATTCTTGTCCGGAGGCAGTAATGTAATATCCTCTGATGATACCCTTTATTACAATGCCTATCTTAGGTTTATATTCTCCGGCTTTGATAAAAAAATGATCCTTTTCAATCACTTCCACCTTAGTGATTGCTAAAATAGCTTTGATATCTTCTTCGGTAAGTGAAGGAAAAATCTGTTTGAAGTAGTCAATGATATGTTGAAGATCCATTGACTTGAAATTATTACATTTTTTTGATTTGATGGATAAAGGTTGTCGTTTATTACTAGTGACTTATCCTAATTTGAATGCTCACCACTTACTTAACATAATTAATTTAAAAGGTATTAAGTACTAATGTTAGGATTAGTTAGAAATTGTTAAGGATGGTAAAGAAATCACTTTGGTGAGATTATTCATTAGTAATTTACTTCTTGTTCATTGCAAATGAGCTCAAAGAATAGCTGAACTTCTATTCTTAACCAAAACACCAAATCAATGAAAAAATTTAAAACACTCTTGTTTTTATGTGCCCTTGCTATGGGCTTTAACAATGCTTCGGCACAATCTGTTACCACACCCCGAGTAAGCCAACAGGCTGTGACCAGTCAACGTGTAGGCATCACAGACATCACGATCACTTATCATAGTCCGGCGGTCAATGAAAGAAAAATATGGGGAGGATTAGTTCCCTATAATGTGATCTGGCGAGCCGGAGCCAATGAGAATACAATTATATCCTTTACACATCCTGTTAATGTTGAAGGTAAAGAGCTGGCTGCCGGCAGTTATGGATTGTATATGCTCCCTAAAGAAGAAAGTGTTGACATTATCTTTTCTAGTGCCACGCGAAATTGGGGAACTGTTTTACCTACGGAGGATGAGATCGTTGCAACAGTTTCGGTAATTCCTCAGGAAGCACCATTTCAGGAATGGTTGA
>JAGQYH010000281.1 GCA_020436175.1 Bacteroidota bacterium | reverse complement strand
TCTGATCCGTAAATTGAAATCTTGCGATAAGCTTAGGATCAATGTTGGTATAATATTGCGTTCCTTCCTTGAACAAACCCAAACGCACACCATAGTTCAGCCCTATTCGTTCGGTTATGCTCCAATCATCATTTACGAACGCATTAAAATGCAACGGACCATAAAATTCTCTGACATCAGCTATTCTGGTACTCGAGGAATTGCTATTGACAACATCTTTTGTTACTTCCGGTCGGATCATCATATGCGCACCACTCAACCCATAGTTCAGGTAGTGATTTTTCACGGAATGACTGATGTTTAATTTTACGCCCACTTCTTTTATTTGTGTCGTCAAAGATTGAGCTCCATAACCATAATCTGAACCAAACATAAAGTCGTATGTGGTTTGAAAAGCAGAAAATTTAGAGATCATTTTGTCATTAAACTGATGTTTCCATTCTCCTCCTTTTACCGAATTTGACCAAGGAATATTAAAAATGGTTTGCTCATCATTGGTTTTATCCTGGAAATAAACAAGGTCTTTACCATTGTAATAAAATAAGGACAGATCATCCTTCTTGGAAGCTTTCCAATTCAATTGGCCGTAGGCATCATAAAAGTAGTATTTGGGCAGATCGGCTTTTAACTCCTCCGGTACCAGTGCTCTCACCAAAGAATAGGAATAAAATGCTCTTCCGGAAACCAAAAGTGCCAATTTATCTTTAATGATCGGGGCTTCCAGCGTAAGTTTAGCCGTTACCAAACCAATGCCGGCATTGCCATGCACTTTCTTAAACGATGGTGTTTTAGTACCCACATTCAAGAGCGAAGATAGTCTACCCCCTTGATCTGATGGAATTGCGCCTTTGTAAATATCGATATCCTTGATAAAATCACCATTAAAAATACTGATAAAACCCGCTGCATGAAAAGGATTATACACCGTAGCATTGTTTAATAATATCAGATTTTGATCACTTGATCCACCTCTTACGTAATAGCCGGTGGACGCTCCTTCCGCTGATTGAATCCCGGGCAACAACTGAATGGCTTTTAAAACATCATTTTCACTCAATAATGCCGGTAGCTTATTAACTTCCTCCATCGACAATTCTACCAAACTCATTTGATTGCGCTCAAAATTGTCTCGCGCCTTTTGACCTTTATTAGAAACGATTACTTCTTGCAATTCAAAACCTTCAGACAATTCGATCTTAATGTTTTGTATTGCTTCTGCCGTGAAAGTTAAAGTATCACTAACGTAACCAACATAGCTGGCAATGATAAGATAAGCATCTGCCGATGGCAGCGTAATAGAAAAATCGCCTTCCACACCGGTGGTTGTGCCGGTTTGTTCATTCACCATCCAAATAGTTGCTCCTATCAATGCTTCTTGTGAATGGCTATCCACTATCTTTCCTGAAATGACATTACTCTGCTGACCCCAAATCAATTGAAATGGCAACAAAACAAACATCAATAACCCAATAGATAGAGGCTTCATTAATTTCCTGAATTAGACTACAAAAATGGCATTATCTATCCATTCTAGCAAGAAGATAACCATTATTACGGTTATTAACAATTCAAATACCAATAGGTTTATGACTATTTCAAAATATAACTTACCTTTGTGGACTGATTTTTTTTAAAACAATGCTTCATGAGGAAAGTTATTTTCATTGCCTTGATACTATTCACCGGCACTTTGTTTGCACAAGTAAAAGGAACATTAGAAGGCACTATAACAGATGGTGAAACAAATGAAACATTAATTGGGGTCAATATCATTACCAACGAATCCACCGGCACCACAACTGATTATGACGGAAACTATACGCTTACTTTACCCATTGGAAAATATGAGTTAAAAATTAGCTATGTGGGATACGAAACCATAAAAGCCACTGTAGAAGTTAAAGAAGGTACAACCACCTTGAACTTTGCCATGGAATATCAGGCCAAAGAATTTGATGATGTGGTGATCAGTGGCAGTAGATATACCAAGAGAGCCAGTGAGGAAGTCATTTCCATTGAAGTCATAAAACCCCAACTGGCAGACAAAACCAATTCCATCCGACTAGATGATTTGATAAAAAAGGTCAGTGGTGTAAATGTGGCCGATGGTCAAGCGAGTATAAGAGCCGGCAGCTCCTGGTCGTATAGTGTAGGCAGCCGTGTGAACATCGTTTTGGATGGCCAATCCCTTTTAACACCGGATCGATCCAGTATCAGATGGCAGTATTTACCGATGGAAAATATCGGTCAGATAGAAGTTTTAAAAGGCGCCTCTTCCATCTTATATGGTTCATCGGCTATGAACGGGACCATCCACCTACAAACCATTAAGCCGACCACCACACCGGAAATGAAATTTGTCAGCTATGTAGGCATGTTGGATGATTATGCCGACCCTGATTATAAAAAACCCGGAAGAGCCAGATTGAACACGGGTGGCTATTTCAGCAGAGCGCATAAGGTCTCTGATAAATTTGAATATGTATTAGGATTTAATGCCAACTACAGCGAACTGCCTTATGATGAGTACATTGATTATCATTTGAGAACCAACCTATACACCAAATGGAACAATCAGGCAAAAAGATCCTCCGCCGGATTTCGTTTGAATTTCTCTCATTATCAGGAATCGGAATTCATATTTTGGAAAGGGCCGGATGAATTGGCACTCACACCAATTGAGGCTATCAGGTTTAAATACTATAACTTTAATATCGATCCCTATTATACCAAATTCGATAAAAAAGGCAATCGGCACGAGTTAAAATCCAGAGCCTATTATTACAACCCTAATAACTCCATCAAGGGTGGTTTCATTAACCTTGACTATCAGTTTCATAAACGATTCAATAATGCATGGACGGTCATTTCCGGTGCTTCAGCAGAGTCATTAGCTGCTTATGACGATAGTTTTGTGCCTCAGTTTCAAACAGCTTTTAAATGGGCGGTATATGCACAAGTAGATAAAGAGTGGGAAAAGGTTTCATTGACCGGTGGCGTTCGATCTGAGTTTTTTAAGTTCAATAATGGTTTTGGCGCGGCCTATGGTTTTGTAAGAAATGATAAAGTTTCCGGCGAAATTAAGGAAGTTCCTGTACCATTAATGAGAATGGGAGTAAATTATAACCCGGTAAAAAACACCTTTGTTCGATTCAACATTGGGCAAGCGTTTAGAT
>JAGQYH010000280.1 GCA_020436175.1 Bacteroidota bacterium | reverse complement strand
AATTGTTTATGATCAAAAAAACTAAACTAGTCAAAAGCAAAATCGTCCACATCTCCATAAAGCCATATTTCCTGATGTGTGGATGTTTGGATTTATGGATGTTTGGATATTCGGATGTTTGGATGTTTGATAAGATTTTGGCGTATTAACTTTTACTATTTTTGCAACAAAGTTTATCTGATGCATCATACTTCTATTGGTATAGCATTGTCCGGCGGCGGTATTAAAGGTGCTGCACATGTTGGCGCGCTTCAATTTTTCAGAGAAATTGGTATTCAACCGAAGGTGTATTCCGGTTCGAGTGCCGGTGCCATTATTGGTGCATTAGCTGCTGCCGACTATTCAACGGAAGATATGCTCTACTTTTTAAAGTCGATGAATATTTTCAAAGTCTCCAATTTTGCATGGGGCAAGCCCGGCTTTATCAATACCGATAAATTTGAGGCAAGTTTGAGACAGTTTTTTCCGGACGATTCATTTGAAGCGCTTAAATATCCCTTGTATGTTTCCGTTACAGACATCACCAACGGTTTTTCAAAAGTAGTGCATAGCGGTCCGCTCATAAAAATCTTGATGGCTTCTTCTGCCTATCCGGTGGTTTTTTCACCCATTGAAATTGATGGCATTATGTATTCCGATGGTGCCATCCTTAACAATTTTCCGGTAGAGCCCTTGTTGGGGAAGTGTCAGAAGATCATTGGCATCAATGTGCATCGCAGAAAAGAGATCAATAATGCTGAGATTTCCAGTTCTTATAAACTTTTTCGACGGGCGTATGACATCGGTATCCATTATTCCAATTTCAAGAAATATAAGTATTGCGATGTCGTGATCGCGCCGGATGATCTAAAGAAATTCTCAACGTTGCGAACTCAACATACCGATGAGATCTTTCAGATCGGCTACCAAACGGCTTTGGAGCAAAAAGACGAGTTATTGAAGTTGATTCAGGTTTAACCTTTAGCTTGGCATTGTTATTTTATCCTCTTCTTCTTTCCAAGAGAATCATCATCATCAAGCCCAACATCACTCTCAATTCTTCTCCCTCGTGAAATTCTTCCAGCTTATCCAGTTTGAATCTTCTACCCCAAAATGATTTTTCCTTTGACAATCTGGCAACGATAGTGCCGTCTTTTCGAGTAACGATGTATTTGGGATTAAAAAAATAGCCGGTGAACAAATTAATGATGGGTATTTCGAGAAACAAACCATCCCAAAATTTCACCCATGGATTTTCCTCGGTAATCACCACATCCTGTTGTTCATTGGTATCCACCAGCTCGTAATGCGATCGCCAAAGTGATTTCCATCCCTTACGCACTACTTTCCCCAATTCCATCGCCTGATTGGCCGTTGAAAAAGTATAAGCCGTATTGAAATCCAGCCATTTATCAGCATTGATATGAAACAACTCTTTCGATTTACTTTCATCCGAAAAAACCACCACTTCCTCCTTGAGTTTCAGCATTTTTTGACGGATATAGGCAATGGTTTGCTGATTGGCATCGGTTACTATAAAGTCGTTGGCCAATGTGCCAATCTTAAAAGTGAATTGTAATGGAAAGTTGAACATGATTTGGATTGAACAGTTGATTAATGGGCACAATGATACATCTTTTCAATCAACAAAAAACCATAAAGAAAAAAAGTAATAGGAAGATGATTGATAAGTAACTTCTTAAGCGATCAAGGTGTTTTGAGATAAGCTTTGATCATTAAGATGCTCAGCAAAATGATAGGAATAACCATTAAAGTTACGCCCCATTTGAATCGAGCTGCTCTTTCTTTTTTATCATCTTTGAGAATTAAAATAATACCGGCAGGAAAACCGATCACCAATGAAACGATAAAAATTGCAAGTAGCATAATATTGTTTTATGCTGATAAAGGTAAACAACATTAGTGAAGAAAATGCTTAGTCGTCGGAATCGCGGGTATATTTCCAAATACTGGATTGGCGGTTGAATGGCAGGCTTCGATCAAACAAATATCGGTAGGTGATCCGTGTTTTCGAAATAGGCACTTCCAGGCCTTCTACCATGTGGATCATTTTGGGATTGAATTCGTGGATCCATGTCATTTCCATCCAATCGTAGCGCTTGTAATGTCCGCGCATGATGCGTTCTACTTCTCTAATCAGTCCGGCTTCGGCGCCAATACCTTGATAATCCGGATCAATTCCGAAAAGAATCCCCATGGCCTTTCTGTTAGATTTTAATATATATCGGTGCCAAATGTATTTCAGTTTACCCAGCCAATTTAAGTTGCCATTGACATGTTTAAAGATCTGGTTGAGTTCGGGGATCATGATGAACATGGCAATGCACTTATTTTTGTGGTAACCGAACAGCATGATCTTCTTATCGGCGATAGGCTTCAATTTTTTCATGATGTTGATGGCCATCTCCTTCGGCATCGGCTTAAAACCATCCTGTCCTTTTCCCCAGGCATTGTTATACACTTCCCGAAAATCTTCCGCATATTTTGGATAATCATTGCCTTTCATGTGGGTAAAAGTGTAATCGGGGTCGGCCTCCAACGCTTTGGCCTTTTCTTCAAATTTGGGTGGTAGCGCATGATTGGCGATATCGTACAGATAATTGAATTGCTTGTAATAATCTTTAAATCCGTAATTTTCAAAAAGTTCGATGTAGTATTTGGGATTATAGCTCATGCCATACATTACATCCGTTTTGGCATCAATCAGCAAGCCCCACCAATTGTCTTTTTCCCCAAAATTAATGGGACCATCCATGGCTTCCATTCCTCTGGCTTGCAGCCATTCTTTCGCAGTATCGAACAACAGATTGGCGGCCATTTGATCATTGATACATTCAAAAAAGCCCACTCCGCCATTTTTATACTTTTGACCATCCATTATCTTTTTATGGGTAAAAGCGGCAATTCTCCCAATCGTTTTCCCATCTTTCTGCAATATCCATCTGGTAATCTCTCCTTCTTTATGAAACTTATTCTGTGCCGGATCGAAAATCTTCTTGATATCCTGAATCAAGGGTGCAATCCATTTAGGATCGTCCTTATAGATCATTTTCGGAAGCTGATAAAACTCCTTTTCTTGAGAGGGATCAATGACTTCAATTATCTGCATGAATCAAAATTCTACTTCGTAAATGTAGAGAGAATTACATAAACAATTGATACCATGTGTTGGGGATTT
>JAGQYH010000027.1:5212-15796 GCA_020436175.1 Bacteroidota bacterium | reverse complement strand
ATCCCTCATTTTCAAATCCCAATTTTTCCAACACTTTGATAGATGGTTGATTCTTTGGCATCACATTGGCTTCAATTCTATGCAAACCCATTACTTCAAACACATATTGATTGCTTACTTGTAAAGCTTCCGTGATAAAGCCGCTGTTCAATTCAGAAAACAACATGCTGTACCCCAAATGACAAGATTGAAAAGCACCTCGAACGATATTAGAATAACCGATGTCGCCAATAACGGTGGAAGGATTGTCTTTCTTAAATAAAAACAACCTCAACAAATGATCGCTTACATTCTGCTCTAAATTTTTTTGATGATATTCTAAAGTGAAGAATTCCTCTTTTCTAATGGGCGACCATTCTTGTACAAATACTCTGTTGGACAAATGGTATTGCAACACCAGATCTGAATGCTCTGGCTTCAAAGCTTTTAGGATCAGTCTGGTCGTTTCCAACTCCATTACCACTAAAAATTTGCGCGAATGATGGCTGCCGTTTCTTCAAAGATCTCCTTAGAAAATTGCTTCTTTGGATTAGCAAAGTTAAGATCAGACATCCCATTGATCGGACATAAATGAATATGGGCATGAGGCACTTCCAATCCAATTACGGCCACACCTATTCGCTCACATGGAATGGCTTTTTCAATAGCAAGCGCCACTTTTTTGGAGAACAAGAATAATTTTGACAACAGTTCGTCATCTAAATCATAGATATAATCTACTTCTTGTTTCGGCACCACCAAAGTGTGCCCTTGGTTTAGAGGATTAATATCCAAAAAAGCGAAACAGTTTTCGTCTTCAGCAATTTTGTAGCACGGAATTTCTCCGTTAATAATTCTTGTGAATATACTTGCCATGATTGCTATATTAAATAGATATCTCCATGATTTCCAAAGTCATCAATCCACCCGGAGTTTTAACATCCACGCGATCGCCCTCTCCATGACCCAATAAGGCACTACCAATAGGTGATTTTACAGATATTTTCATCTTTTTAATATCCGCTTCGCTTTCAGAAACCAACTCATAAGTGTATTCCTTTCTCATCTTAAGATTTCTAATCTTCACTTTAGATAAGATAGTAACTTTTGATGTGTCCATTTGAGACCTGTCCAACACTCTCGCAGTTCCTAAAGCACTTTGTAATTGAGCGATCTTGGCTTCTAATAATCCTTGTGCTTCTTTTGCAGAATCATATTCAGCATTCTCCTTTAAATCTCCTTTATCCCGAGCAATGCCAATTTCTTTCGAAATTCTTGGGCGCTCCACCTTAATTAAATGATCCAACTCTGCTTTAAGCTTAGCCAACCCCTCTTCTGTATAGTATGTAATTTCTGCCATAACTTAATTTTTACAATCCAACGATTACTTTTTTATTCTAATAGATTTTGTTTGGATTATTCTTAAATAGAAAAACACGCCTAATGAATAGGACGTGCTTTATTATTCAAATATATCAATTCTTTTATTGATCTACTATCGTTTACCTTGTTTTATTACCGTTTCTTCTATTTTTTTAACTAATATGCTCACTAATTTCTCTTTAGCTTCTTCTGTCCAACCGGCTATATGAGGCGTAACGATCACATTATCGTATGCCATGATCTTTTGATACAATTGTCCCTCATTAACTTCTCCTTTATCCAAAGGCTCATCTTCGAAAACATCCAAACATAATCCCTTTAACAAATCATTTTCCAATGCCCACAAAAGGTCTGTACTTTTGGCGATTGCTCCTCTTGAAGTATTGATGAGGATAGGACGCTTCTTGCATTTTTTAATGAAATCTTTGTTGATCCAATGATGCGTCTCCTTATTATATGGTATATGAAAACTGATCACATCTGCCTGCTCGATCAATTCCTCGTAAGTGGCTTCCTTCACTAGTTCATTTCCAAAATGATCTTTGTATTTGTCGTATGCCAAAATTTCCACTTCAAATCCGCTCAATTTTCGAGCAAAAGTACTGCCGGTATGCCCATACCCAATAATGCCAATAGTTTTCCCTTGTAACTCAAAACCTGTATTTTCAAAACGCTTCCAAAGACCGGATTTTACTTCATTATTGGCTCGAATGATATGATTGGATTGTGCTAAAAGCATCGCCATAGCATGTTCCGCCACAGCATTGCAATTCCCTTCCGGAGAACTGAGGCATACGATTCCTTTGGAACGGCAATAAGCCAAATCAATATGATCCATGCCGGATCCCACTCTTCCAATCACCTTTAATCGAACTGCTTTATCTACCAAAGCTTTGTCGATAATGGTTTTAGTACTGATAATTAAACCATCATAACCATCCACAATTCGGCCAACTTCTTCGTTGGTAATATCCGGATACCAATCTACATCAATACCCAACTCTTCCAGTAATGGTCGTGCAGAGGGATGAATCTTATCCGTAATCAAATATTTAAGCCTGTTCTTTCCCATCTTGCCACCAATTGGTCAACTCAATAAAATCTTCAATGCTTAAAGCCTCTGCTCTTTTATGAGCATACTTTTCCGGCAAATCCCTTCCCTCTAAAATGCCCGCCAAAGCATTGCTCAATTTCTTGCGCCGCATACCAAAAGCTGATTTTACCACTGTTTTTAACGCTTTATGATCAAAACCGGAATAAGGTACTTTTCTGCGTTTCATAATGATCACACTACTGATTACTTTGGGTGGAGGATCAAATTTTTCCGGACCAATATGAAAAGCTACATCAATATCATACTTCAACTGCGCCAAAACAGTAATTGCTCCATAAGCCTTGTTGCCCGGTTTACCGGCCAATCTTACACCAACTTCCTTTTGAAACATACCAATCACCAAAGGAATTTTTACATCGCTTTCCAAGATTTTAAAAACAATCTGAGAAGATATATTGTAAGGGAAATTTCCAATAATGGTTGTCGGCCGGTCGATCAAATCGTTGAGATCCAATTCTAGAAAATCACCTTCGATCAATTGATCGGCAATACCTCCATAAGTTTTGGACAAATACTTCACGCATCTTCTATCCAATTCAACCAACTTCAATTGAGTTTTATAATCTCGCCATAAAAACTGAGTTAAAGCACCCATTCCCGGACCTACTTCTAATATGCACTCCGCCGTATGATTTTCCTTCAATAACAGGATGGTATCTTCAAGAACACCATTGTCCATTAAAAAATGTTGCCCGAAGCGCTTCTTTGGAGGTACATAAGCCATTCCACAAAAGTAAGTTTTTAGCTGTCCATATTACACAATATGATTTGATATTATCAATAATACTTCGCGCATCATGAGCACCTGTTATTAAAAATATCTATTTTAGCAGCCAACTGAATTGTAAATAAATGATACTAACCTTAACAAGTTCCAAATCAAAACAGTCCATACAGCTCATTCATAAAAAGGATATCCAAAAACTAGAAAAACTTACTAAAGAGGAAGTAGCTTTCGTCAACAAAAAACTAAATGACGAGATCAAAGTGATCACGTTACTAAAAGACGGAGGATGTCTGATTATTGCCGCTATTCCCGAAGAAAAGGAAGTCAACAAACAATTAGAGAAATGTAGGTTATTGGGATTCCAAATTTGTACTACCATAAATGATCTTAAAATTGATGTGGTAAATCTTTTCGCAGAGCATATTGAAGAGACCGATGTTTTAGCTTTTTGCGAAGGACTTGTACTATCCAACTATCAATTCAATAAATACAAAACATCAAAAAAGGCATTTAAAACCAATAGTCTTAAAAAGATTCACCTTGCAGGAAAATCGGTAAACAAAGCTGCTGTTGACGAATTAAATGCTACAACAGAAGCGGTTTACTTTACGAGAGATTTGGTCAATGAACCGCTTTCCTATTTAACTGCTCAGCAATACTCTAAAGATATTGTCGCTGCCGGAAAAAAATACGGTTTTAAAACCACTGTTTGGGATCAAAAGAAAATTACCACCATGAAAATGGGTGGAGTACTGGCCGTCAATAAAGGAAGTGTTCAACCAGCCACTTTTAACATATTGGAATACAAACCCAAAAAGCCTAGCAATAAAAAACCTATTGTATTGGTGGGCAAAGGTGTAGTGTATGATACCGGTGGCCTAAGTTTAAAACCAACTGCACACTCGATGGATTACATGAAATGCGATATGGGCGGATCGGCTGTTGTGGTAGGTAGTATGATCGCCATTGCCAAAAACCAATTAGATGTTCATGTCATCGGGTTGATCCCTGCAGTGGAAAACCGACCCGGCGGCGACGCTTTTGTTCCTGGAGATGTGATCACCATGTATGATGGCACAACGGTAGAAGTATTGAATACAGATGCTGAAGGCAGACTGATCTTGGCGGATGCATTGGCTTATGCCAAATCATTGAACCCAATGTTGGTTTTTGATTTTGCCACCTTAACCGGTTCTGCTGCACGCGCCGTTGGCCCGCATGCCATTGCTTTAATGGGTAATGCTGATGACGACATAAAAAAACAAATCAATATCAGCGCCAATCACACTTACGAGCGAATCGTCGAACTTCCTTTATGGGAGGAATATGGTGAAATGTTGGAATCTACTATTGCAGATATTCAAAATTTAGGCGGAGCCATGTCGGGAGCGATTACAGCCGGTAAATTTTTGGAACACTTTACGGATTACCCTTGGATGCATTTTGATATTGCACCAGTCGCTTATTTTCACAAAACAATGAATTACAGGGGAAACAACGGCACAGGAACCGGTGTAAGATTAACTTATGACTTTATAAAATCGATGAGTAAGAAATGAGCAGAGAAGATAAATTGAGAGTTGGCATCACCATGGGCGATGTAGCCGGTATTGGGCCGGAGATCATCATTAAAACTTTTATGGATGATCGAATTTTTAAGCATTGTACCCCAATTTTGTTTGGCAATCCCAAAGTGATCGGCTATTACAGAAGGGTGCTTAATATTGACGATATCAAATATTCCACGATCAAAGATTTCAATCACTTGGCACATAATAGTTTGAATATTTCATTGGTTTGGGAAGATGAAATTGATATTCAACCGGGCCAACCCAATGAAACCACAGGGAAGTTTGCGCTTCAATCTTTGGAAGCGGCCGTGAAAGCAATGAAAGACGGTCATATTGATGTAATTGTTACCGCACCAATCAACAAAAAAGTGATGCAACAAGAACACTTTAACTATCCCGGTCACACCCAATATTTACAAGAGGCTTTTGAAAGGAAAGAGAGTCTGATGTTCATGGTTTCCGAAAAATTAAAAGTGGCCTTGGTAACCGATCACGTGCCTTTGCATGAAGTGAAAGGACAGATCAACAAGGAAGTCATCCTTAAAAAATTACAATTAATGGATGAATCTTTGCGGGTAGATTTTGGAGTGGAACGTCCCAGAATAGCGGTATTAGGATTAAATCCGCATGTCGGAGATAATGGTTTGTTGGGCAAGGAAGAAGAAGAAATTATACTACCGGCAATAACCGAAGCCAAAAAGAACAATATTTTAGTGACCGGTCCTTATGCTTCCGATGGCTTTTTTGGGGCTTGCAGACATTTGGCTTTTGATGGTGTGCTGGCAATGTATCACGATCAAGGATTGATTCCGTTTAAGTTCATTGCCGGAGAAGATGGCGTGAATTATACTGCCGGTTTACCTGCCGTTAGAACATCACCAGACCATGGCACAGCGGAAGACATTGCCGGTAAAGGAAAAGCATCACCTTCTTCTTTCATCAATGCCATTTTTACAGCTATAGATATTTATAATACTCAAAAGGCATACACTGAAATGCATGCCAATCCTATTCAAAAACACAAATTGAAAGACGAAAGGTAGGCTGGAAGCGGTTTTAGTGAAATCAAAGAGTATAGATCAATTGATGTGCTATGGCAATAAATTTTTGGTTCTTTCTTAACTTCACTATTATTTAAACCACTTCGCAACTTTATTTTAGTATCTTTGTGCGCTCAATTCGAGAAAGATAGTTATTTTACTATTGGTGAACTAAATTAATAACATGAAAAAGCGGGATTTTGTTATTCCCTTCGTGGGATTGAAACACGCGGTTCATCACTTTGAGTTTGAGTTAGATGAATCGTTCTTTGAAACAGCGGATGAAACTTATGTCAAGAATCCTGAAATAAAAGTTGATCTTACATTCGATAAAACACATGAACCATATGTGTTAGATTTTAAGATCACAGGAACTTTTGAAGGAGATTGCGATAGATGTGCTGCGAATATTAAAATTCCGGTTGACTCGTCGTTTAGAATATTCTTAGAGTTTGGCAATACTGAAAATGACGACGAAACTGAAGTCATTTACTTGTCAAGAGAAGCACACGACATTGACTTGTATGAGCATGTTCATGATTTTGCATTTCTATCTATTCCAATGGTAAAACGCTGTGAAACAGAAGCTGATTTAGCTTTATGTGATGAAAGAGTAGATTCTTTTTTGAAAAAAATTAACACCCCAACCGAGGATAATATTGATCCGCGATGGGCATCTTTAAAAAAATTAAAAAAATAGGGCCATGGCGCATCCTAAACGTAAGACATCGAAGCAACGAAGAGACAAGAGAAGAACGCACGTTAAGGCAAGTATTCCTGATGTTCAAATTTGTAAAGAGACTAATGAGCCTCACTTAAGACACCGTGCCTATTTGGTAGATGGTGACTTATATTATAAAGGTAAATTATTCAGTGAAGGTAAAGACCTTTAATCAATAAAGGTTGATCGCTGAAGATCTTGCAACATTACAGTTCATTCAAGTAATTCCGGCAAGATTTAAAAGTCCACCATTAATAACTTCCATAACTCATTTATATGGCATCTACTTCTGATATAAGAAATGGTTTGTGCATTGAATTTAACAATGACATTTACAGCGTTGTAGAATTTCAACATGTTAAACCCGGTAAAGGAGCTGCTTTCGTACGAACAAAGCTTAAAAGTTTAACTACCGGACGTGTTTTAGATAATACTTTCCCTTCAGGACATAAAATTGATGTGGTTAGAGTCGAAAGACGTCAATTTCAGTTTTTGTATAAAGAAGAAGATTTCTATCATTTCATGAACAATGAAACCTTTGAGCAAACAGCTATTCTGGAAAATCTATTGGATAATCCGGGCCTATTAAAAGAAGGTGAAAATGTTGAAATTCTTTTTGATTCAGCCAAAGAAATTCCATTAACCTGCGAAATGCCTGCCAATGTGGAGTTAGAAATTACCTATACAGAGCCGGGTGTGAAAGGAGATACCGCCACTAACACTTTAAAAGCTGCTACTGTTGAGACCGGTGCTGAAATCAGAGTTCCACTTTTTGTGAATATTGGTGATAAAGTTAAAGTGGACACCAAAACCAGTGCTTACGTCGAAAGAGTAAAGTCTTAAGGTAGCATTATACAACAACGTCAAATCCGACGGTATTGTCCGGGTTGAGCATTCAATAATTAATTCCTCTGAGAATTCTTATTAAATTGTAACTTGCATTCACTTTATTTCTCATATTTTGGTTCGGTTAGAACCTATTTAATAATTAACTTTGACGCATGGATTTCAAGCAAATTAAGGAGCTTATAAAACTCGTTGACGACTCAAAAATCGGAGAAGTATTAATAGAAACGGACGAATCTAGTATCCGAATCAGACATCTGAATTATCAGAAAAAGAGTGTTGTGGCTACCCTACCTGTTCCACAAAACGTGCCTGTTCAAGCCCATCCAGCCACAGTAGCTCCGGTAGAAAACACCTTAAAAGAAGAAAAATCTTCCCCTGAAAAACCCGTTGAAAAAGAGGAACAGGAAGACGAAAACACAGAACATTTTATCACCGTAAAGTCACCGATGATCGGTACATTTTACCGCTCGGCTTCACCGGACAAACCACCCTATGTGAAAGTTGGTGATAACATTAGCAAGCAAGATGTGCTTTGTATTATTGAAGCCATGAAACTTTTTAACGAGATCGAATCGGAATTCAGTGGTAAAGTAGTTAAAGTGCTTGTCGAAAATGAATCACCGGTTGAATATGACCAACCATTGTTCTTGATCGATCCAAAGGGATAAAATCCATATGTTTAAAAAAATATTGATCGCAAATAGAGGAGAGATTGCTTTACGTATTATCCGAACCTGTAAAGAATTGGGTATACCCACCGTTGCTGTTTATTCCACTGCAGATAGAGATAGCTTACATGTTCGTTTTGCAGAAGAAGCGGTTTGCATCGGGCCGGCCAGTAGTAAAGAATCCTATTTGAACATTCCCAGCATTATGGCTGCAGTTGAAATTACCAATGCCGATGCCGTGCATCCCGGCTATGGTTTTCTGGCTGAAAATGCCTCATTTGCTGAAATTTGCAGTGAGTATGGTATAAAATTTATTGGGCCGACACCATCCATGATCAAACAGATGGGTGATAAAATCACGGCTAAAGAAACCATGATTAAAGCAGGCGTGCCCGTCATTCCGGGTTCGGAGGGGCTTATTGAAGATATTGAAGAAGGTAAAAAAACAGCTAAAAAGATCGGTTATCCCATCATGCTGAAAGCAACTGCCGGTGGTGGTGGTAAAGGCATGAGAATCGTGAGGAAGGAGGAAGAGTTTGAAAAGGCTTTCGAAAATGCACAAAAAGAAGCTATTGCCTCCTTTAGTAATGGCGGTATCTATCTCGAAAAATTCATTGAAGAACCCAGACATATTGAAGTACAAATTGCAGGAGATCAGTATGGCAATGTTTGTCATATGTCGGAGCGAGATTGCTCGGTCCAAAGAAGACATCAAAAGTTAGTGGAAGAATGTCCTTCACCTTTCGTAGATGAAAAGCTCAGAAAAAAGTTAGGCGATGCTGCCATTAAAGCAGCTAGATCCATTAACTACGAAAGTGTGGGCACGGTTGAGTTTTTGGTGGATAAGCATAAAAATTTCTACTTCATGGAAATGAATACGCGTATCCAAGTAGAACATACGGTCACCGAAGAAGTAATTGATTTGGATCTTATCAAAGAACAAATTTTGATTGCTGCCGGAGAAAAGATTTCTGGTAAAAATTATTTACCGCAAATGCACGCTATTGAATGTAGAATTAATGCAGAAGACCCTACGAAAGATTTTATGCCATCACCGGGCAGAATTACTTTCTTACATACTTCCAAAGGGCATGGCGTTAGAGTGGATTCACACATCACCGCCGGTTATTTGATTTCACCTTACTATGATTCAATGGTGGCGAAAGTGATTGTAAGAGCCAATTCAAGGATCGATGCCATTGATAAAATGAAAAGAGCGTTAGAAGAATTTTATATTGAAGGCATCGCCACTACTATTCCTTTTCATAAAGCTCTAATGGATGACCCCGATTTTAGAGCAGGTGATTTTGATACTAAATTCTTAGAGACATTCGACTTTTCGAAGATCAAAAATTATGTTTAGGCTTATTACTTTTTTGATTCTTTCAAAACAACAGTGATAAAGAATACAAATGTAATCATGTACAATACAACAGAGATCAATGCCTCTGCCTGAATTCCTTCCCACCATAAAAATGCATACAACGTAATGGCTATTAAGCTGACAATAAAATGATTGATTACACTAAAAAACATCAATCTACTTCTCTTTTGTTCATTCCTTTCAACCTTATAAAACAATAACAGAAGCAAGTGAGTTAAAGTGATGCCGTTCATCACCCAATAGAAGTAACGCAAAGGAATTTTCAGTTCAGCTACATGTACATTCATTTTGATTAAAACTTCGAGTAGAATGCCTAATCCGATGAAAATAAATGTGTAGGCGATCAAAATGGAATATAAACCTGCGGATTTCACTCTGACGATAATTTAAATATCCTATACATCACATAAGCGACTCCTAAAAATCCGAACAAAATAGTAAACAAAGGTTTATCTGAAAGAGAAACTCGCTGATCGACCTTTTGTCCGATCAATGTCGGCACAATGATGGCTGCAACCATTTCAAACCCCAACCCTGAGTATTTGGCAATTGCTCTATATTGCTCGCCTTTATCTTTAGGCGGTTTGTTGGGAGTTTTCAATGAGTTTGGTTTTACCTTTAATACTGTCTTGTATTAAGGACTTAGTAGTACCACCTGACATGATCAGTGTACCGGTAATATTGGCGCCTTCTTCAACAATTAAACGCTTATAATAGATCTCGCCTTCAATACGAGCTGTTTTCTTTAAAAAGAGTACTCCGTTCACTTCTAACTTTCCGGTTACTCTCCCTTCTAATGAAGCATCTTTACAATTGATCTCACCCTCCATTTCACCGGTAGGACCAATAACCACTTTTGCCGCACAATGCAATATGCCTTTGATTTTACCGTCAATCCGAATATCCGTTTCCGACTTTAATTCTCCTTCAATAATTGCCCCTTTACTAATCCTATTGGCTATAGTATCCTGAAAGGTTTGTCGATTTACTTCCTTAGTTCCAAATTTCATGTTAATATGCTTTCCGCTTGAAAATAAGATATAAATTCAATTAAAATTACATCTATCATTCAAAGTTAATATATTTTGCAGGATCAACGGGTTCTCCTTTGTACCACAACTCAAAATGCAAGTGCGGACCATTACTCA
>JAGQYH010000027.1:0-5112 GCA_020436175.1 Bacteroidota bacterium | reverse complement strand
TTCGCCAGTATTGCCGGCCACAGCAATCACCTCTCCTTGCTTGATAACATCTCCGGCCTTTTTATTCAACTTACTATTGTGCTTGTAGATGGACACCAAATCATTACTGTGTTGAACGCCAATAACATAACCTGTTTCCACCGTAAAATCTGCTAATATAACTGTTCCGTAAAAAACCGATTTTACTTCCTTATTACTCCCGGCAATTACATCAATACCAAAGTGACTGGTGGAAGCATTAAAACTATCACTGACCATGCCTTTTAATGGCGGAAAGAATGCAATATTACTGATAGAAAAAGCTTCCGCCTCCTCATCGTCAAAAATGGAAAATCTTTCTCTTAGTTCCACTTCCGATCGTAAAATTGAATCCTCCTTGGAATCACTAAACAAATTCAAAGAATCATAATTACCGACAAAGAGATCTTCCGTATAACCCGTAGTATCAAAATCCCCGGTTAAGATCTTTTCAATGATCTTCAATTTTAAGTTATTCTGTTCCAATCTAATTTCCAGACTATCCACCAAAAATTGTTGGGATAAAACCATTTCACGCTCGTCGATTTTGCCATAGCCTGGAATGTATTGCTTTAATGGTGTAAAAGCGATCGTCAAATAAGTCAGAAAACCCATCAATAACAACACTATGCCGGTCCAGATAATAATGTTCAATATAGATATAGCCAAAACCGATTTAACCTCATAGGTTTCTTCATTCATTACATTGAACTGGTAACGCCTCCTCAAACTATCCCATAAAGATCTTCTTTTGTTTTTTTTACTCATAGTTCTGCTGTCTGATCACCCTTCATTTTTTCTTTATCAATATTATGTTGACGAATTTAAAGGCAAAATATTATCAGAATCCTTATTTTCGAACGGTAATATTACTTTTTACATTCTTAATTCTGAAAATTAAGAAGAAAAAACGTGGTAGCTTTAATTTTATACCAAAGCCAAACATGAATAACAAATTTTAGCTAAAAAGGGCCGTATTATTGTTGCTAGATAGAATAAATTCTCAAAATTACGTTTAAGATATATGCTTTTTAACAGAAGATGTAATGTTGTTACTAAAGTGCTTTTATTCATAGCTGTGGTCATGCTTTTGAGTATGCCGGCGCACGCCCAACAGAAAAAGAAAAAAAAGTATAAAAAGAAAAGTGATGCCAATATCCTAAAGCGAGGATACAATGACATTACTACCCGAAACAATTACTATTTCAATGCCAACAATATCTATAAAGAAATGCTACAGGATATTGAGCAAAAAACAGAAATAGACTACAATGAGATCTTACCCATTTACATGCATCAACGGGTAGAAAATCACGATGCATATACACCGGATCTTGAAAGCATTATTAAAAAGACATCTGAAGCCATGTTGCTCCACGATCACACTCGATGGAAGGATAATGTTTATCTACTTTTAGGTAAGGCCAGATATTTAAACGGTGATTACAGAGATGCCTTAAAAACCTTTCAGTTTATTGCCACTACCATGAAAGAAGATATCGGCAAAACAAAGAACAAGGTAGATAACAAGGCCAAGTATAAAGCGGCTAAAGCGAAAGAAGCTGCCAAAAAAGCAGCTGAACGTAAAAAGGAAATTGAAAAGAAAAAAGAAGAAATAAAAAAGCAATTTCAGAAGCTAAAAAGAGATAAAGAAAAAGAAAGGGAAAAGACGGCGAAAGAAAAACAAAAGGCTTTGGATAAAAGATTAAAAGCCAAGAAAAAAGTGATTGCACTTCGAAAGAAAGGAAAAACGCCTTCGCAGAAATTGATCGCCATTGCCTACGGTAAAGTTGACGGTGAAGAAAATAACGAAACCACTGATGTACAGGATGAAAACGAAGCCAAAAAAGATTCCAGCAGTACGGCTGATAAAACCGTAAAATATAAAACGGATTACAGATCAGATAAGAAAATTGAAAAGGAAAAACAAGCCGCTCTAGATGCAGAATTAGCCGAACTCAATGACACCATCCCAATGACAGAAAAGGAAGCTGAGAAGTATAACGACCTTACTTTCTGGGATAAAATTAAACATAAAAAGTCCAGAGCGGAAGCATTGGTTTGGATGGCCAAAAGTTTTATGGAATTAGAGGAATATGGCAATGCGCAAAGCATGTTGGAATATGCTGAAGCCCTACCGAAACTAACAAGAAAACAATACGAAGAAATTTATTCCGGTGAAGCCTATTTTTACCTGGAACGCCATCGCTATGAAAATGCAGTGGATGCCTTAAACAATGCCATCGTAGTGGCGAAGAAGAAAGATCGTTCAAAATACAGCTACATTAAAGCACAGATCCATGAGTTGACCAATGACAAATCCAATGCCATTGAAACTTATAAGGCAGTAGCTGAAGGCAAAACCGATTATGAAATGAAGTTTTATGCCAATATGAAGGTCGCCAAGCTCTATCAAGATCATCAAATCGGCAACTCGGATGAGATCATTGAAATGCTTACTAAACTGTTGAAGAATGGCTCTAACAAAGAATTTAGAGATCAGATCCATTATGAGATTGCGGCCATCTATGCCGACAGAGACGAATTAGACAAAACCAAAGAGCATTTGCAAAGTTCTATCACGCTTAGCAGAAGCAACCCTCTACAAAAAGGACTTTCGTTTAAAGCATTGGGCGATGTTTATTTGATACAAGAAAATTATACCGCATCGGCTCTTTTTTACGACAGCGCTGTGGCCAATGTGCCGGTGGATTATGAAAAATATGATGAGATAAAAAGCCGATCGGAAACGATCAGTGAAATTGCCAAATATGCGCAGATCATTTTTGAACAAGACAGTTTATTGATGCTGAGTAAAATGACCGATCAGGAACTGGAAATATATCTGGCTGAATTGGAAAGAAATCAAAAAATTGAATCCAGAGGCAGAAAAAAACAAAAGGATGTCACCAGTTTTATTGATGAAGCCGTAGTGGTGAATACCACCAACACACTATCCAATACCGGCGATTGGTATTTTTATAATCCTACTTTAATTTCGCAAGGGAAAAATACCTTCCAAAAGATCTGGGGAGATATCCCTCATGAAAACAACTGGAGAAGAAGTAGTGCTCAATCTATCTTGAATGTTGATATTGAAGAAGAAGGCATCTCTCAAATCAGTAATATCGATAAACAAGAAGAAGAGATTGAAGTTAAGTTAGACATTCCTAAAACGGATGAAGAAATTGCCGAAGCTCATAATAAACTTTCTAATGCCTATTATGAATTTGGTAAGTTGTTTAGAAACAATCTTGAGATCAATGGCGAAGCTAAACAAGCCTTTGAGATCATCGTCAATAAGTATCCCAAGTTTAAAAGTATCGACAGAGTTTACTATTACCTCTATTTGATCTATTTGGATGAAGGAGATATGGGAAGATCAGCCTATTATAAATCCATTTTGCTTGATAACTATCCTTTAAGTCAATATGCCGTTGCCATCAATACCACTTACGAGTTTGACCGCGACAATGAAAAAGAAAGACCGGAACTTACCGGCATTGAGAAATTATATGTTTCTACTTATAGCTCGTTTTTAGATGGTGCTTATGAAGATGTTATTCAAAGTAGGAATGAAGCATTCAACCGATATAAAGAGAATCCGCTAATGCCGAAATTCGATTTTCTGGAAGCACTCTCTTACGGCCATTTAGACAGTATCGTGGTTTTGAAAAGCAAACTGTCTACTATTATCTCTAACTATCCAAATCATGAAGTAGGTGTCAAAGCCAAAGAATATCTGGCCATTATCCTGCAAAAGGAAAATCAAGAGAATGCACCTATCGATACGGTAACCATAGAAACGGATACGGGTACGATCAACATTGAGTCCATTTATTCCGATGAAGAGAGCAACAATATTTTTGCCTTTATTATTCTTAAGGACAAAAATGACGATGTAAGGTCCATCATTCAATCCTTGAACACCTATAACGAAACCAACTTTGCTGCCAGAAAATTGCGGGTTAGCAACGCCTTCTTAGATAAGGATACACCTTTAGTTTTGATCAAAAGATTTAGAGAGAAAAGTTTAGGCATAGAATATTTACAAGCCTTAGATGCTTCTATGGCCGAATTGTTCGGAGAAGCCGCCAGTGCCAACATGGAACTTTTGATGATCAGTCAGGAGAACTTCAGAACGTTATTCACTACCAAAAAACTAGATGAGTACAAGGTGTTCTTTCAACAGACCTTCAATTGATCAAGCAACCATATGTATTTCAAATACCTGTTTCAGTGAAAACTAATTTGAACTGACAAATCCTAATGCACTATACAATATTTGTTATACTGCAGGCATTAACATAGTTTATAAACATCTTTTAAGATAATTTAGAAACAGAGACTTAAAATGTCATTACTTTTACTGCGTTATCAAAGCCCTCTTGATCATAAAAACCTCAATGGCAACTGAACTGACGAAACATTACCAATATGAATTTGGACGGCATTAAAACATATAAAAAATACCTCACCATTATTTGGTCCTTATTTTTTGTTGGTTTGTTCAGCATACCTATATTTTTCTTTTTAGTTGGTAAAGGTTTATTGGGCCCATTACCTACCTCCGATAAAATTGAAAATCCAAAAGCCAATCTAGCCTCAGAAGTATTTTCTGCCGATGGCGTATTAATCGGAAAATTCTATACTCAAAACCGAACTCGTGTGGAGTATGATGAACTTTCCCCCAATATTGTCAATGCCTTGATCTCCACAGAAGATGAAAGGTTTAAAAAGCATTCCGGCATTGATTTGGAAGGCACCTTTAGAGCAATTTTCTTTATGGGTAAAAAAGGTGGTGGAAGTACCATTACACAGCAATTGGCAAAATTACTATTTACTGATAGAAAAGGAGGAAAGATAAAAACCATTATCAATAAACTGAAAGAATATGTAGTTGCCATTCGATTAGAAAAAAATTACACCAAAGAAGAAATAATTGCTCTATATCTTAATCAAGTAGATTTTGTCAACAATGCCGTTGGTGTAAAAAGTGCTTCCAATGTGTATTTCAATTCTGAACCTAGTCAATTAGATGTAAATCAAGCAGCAACTCTAGTTGGTATGTTAAAGAACCCTAGTTTATTCAAC
>JAGQYH010000279.1 GCA_020436175.1 Bacteroidota bacterium | reverse complement strand
GGAGCTGCTTCATCCACAAAATGGAATCCATTTTCTCCGGTTTGAGCAATCAAGGCTTCCATACGATCCACTAATATTTTGGCGGTTGTCGCTTCATAAACTTTTATGTAATCTAAGGTTATATCGCAAAAAGTACATTTTCCCCAATAGCAACCATGTGCCAGCGTCATTTTATTCCATCTGCCGTCATTCCATAAGCGATGCATGGGGTTGGTAATGGCAATTACGGAAAGATATTCCTTTAAAGGAAGGCCACTATAGTCGGGTGTGCCAACATCTTTTTGTTTGACATCAGGTGTAGTTGAGTTATTGCAATAGGTTACATTTCCATCGATTAAAGCAAATGTTCGCTTTAGTGACTCAATAGATCTACTTCCTTGTAAAAATTCTAACAGATCAGAAATTACGGCTTCTCCATCGTCTAAACAGATAAAATCCACCATTTCAAATACCCGTTTCTCTTTTAAAGATCTTAGTTCTGTATTTACAAAACCTCCGCCCATGGCAACTTTTATGTGGGGATAGTGTTGCTTGATCCATTGCCCATTCTTCAAAGCGCTGTATAGATTACCCGGAAAAGGAACTGAAAAAGCCACTAGATCAGGCTGTTCGCGCTCAATATGCCGGGCCAGTAAGCGCAGGGTAATTTCATCAATGAAAGTATTATTCTGAGTGATCTTCTCATATAATTCGTCAAATGAATTAGCCGATCGGGATAATCGCTCTGCATATCGACTGAAACCAAACAATGGATCTACAGCCTCAATGATCAAATCGGAAATATCTTCCAAATACAAAGTAGCCAAATGTCGGGCTTTGTCTTGCGCGCCCATATTCCCAAAAGCCCATTCCAGATCAGTGATGTCATCAAATCGTTTGCCGGCAGGTAAATAGTTCTCAGTACAAATCAAATATGCCAATGTCGGGTTCTTGTATTGCAAAAAGCGGATAACGGGATCAATGGTATGGATATAATCCTTTTGGAGTATAACCATTCTTTCTGCACTTTTAGATAAAGAAGGTTTCGTTTTTTCGATTTGCTCAAATAGGTTGGATAATCCTTCAGTGGAAAACAGTTGCAAAATAACTTCAATACCTAGATCAGATTGCATTGAATCTATATTTAGAGTATTTAAATAGCCTTTTAAATAAGCAGTTGCCGGATATGGAGTATTCAGTTGAGTGAAAGGAGGCGTTATTAAAAATACTTTTGGATTCAATGATTGATATTGAGATTGCAAATATATTCTAATTAGAATTAGCCAAAATGATATTGTTTAGAATTCTTAGTCTATTTTTTGATTTTTAGAGCTAATTAATTTGAGAGTTCGTTAGCCTATATTCCCTTGCCGTACAATCTTCCGCTGCTATATAGTATTCTTTGACAAAATCCATTGTCTTATCTAAGATCTTAACAGATGCTATGTTCAAAACATCTGCATCCGCAAAAATGGAATCTAACTTTAAGTCTTCAAAACAATATTTGATGAGCCCTTTTGCAATCTCTTCGCCATATCCTTTGGCCCAATAGTTTTCTCTTAAACGGTAGCCAATTTCATTTTTTTGATCGGTAGAAATAATAGCACATGTTCCGATCAATTCGGGATTTTTGAGTAATTGTATAGCCCAAATCTGATATTTATTGTTTGGGATTTTATAATAATTGATAGTTGCTTTTAGGTTTTTCCGGGTTTGCTCGAAAGTTAATGTTTTACCTGTGGTGTATTGCATTACATTGATATTGCCATGCAGGTCGAAATAGGCATTTATATCAGAAAATTGAAGTAGACGGACAGCTAATCTTTTAGTTTTAAAAATCATTACTAACTTTAGCAAAATGCAAGTTAAAGGAAACTATATAGATATCAAAGGTAAGCAGATTTATCCTGCCGTGGTTACCGTAAAGGACGGTAAGATAGAAAGTATTGCTCCAACAGAAGAAAAAGTGGAACACTATATTCTTCCCGGTTTTATTGACGCTCATATTCATATTGAAAGCTCTATGTTGGTGCCTTCTGAGTTTGCTCGTATGGCGGTGATCCACGGAACGGTTGCTACCGTTTCTGATCCTCATGAAATTGCCAATGTTTTGGGTGTTGAAGGCGTAGATTTTATGATTGATAACGGTCAAAAGGTGCCTTTTAAATTTAATTTTGGAGCACCTTCTTGTGTGCCTGCCACTACGTTTGAAACGGCCGGTGCTGTAATTGATTCAAAAGCTATTGATGCTTTATTGAGCAGACGGGAAATTAAATATTTGGCGGAGATGATGAATTATCCCGGCGTCCTTTTCAATGATGAAGAAGTGCATCAAAAATTGTCCTACGCCAAAAAACATTGTAAGCCAGTTGATGGACATGCCCCGGGTTTAAGAGGAGAAAAGGCCAAAACTTATATTGATGCCGGTATTTCCACTGATCATGAATGTTTTACTTATGATGAAGCGAAAGAGAAGCTGTCGTACGGCATGAAGGTAATCATCCGAGAAGGTAGTGCGGCTAAGAATTTTGAAGCATTGATCGACCTGTTGGACGATAATTATGAACAAATGATGTTTTGTTCCGATGATAAGCATCCCGATGATTTGATGGTTGGTCATATTAATCAATTAGTAGCACGAGCTATTGCAAAGGGAAAGGATAAATTCAAGGTTTTACAGGCGGCTTGCTTGAATCCCATTGATCATTACAAATTAGATGTAGGCAGTTTGAAAATCGGAGATTCTGCCGATTTTGTAGTGGCTAAGGACTTAAGAGACTTTGAAATATTGGCCACCTACATCAATGGTGAATTGGTTGCTGAAAATGGTCAATCAAAAATACAGCCGGTTGAATTTCAGATCATTAACAATTTTAATACTACTCTAAAACAAGAAGAAGCTTTTAAAATTAAGGCAGAAGGGAGTAAAATCAGAGTGATTGAAGCATTGGATGGTGAATTAATCACTAGAGATATCGTAGAAGCAGCCAGCGTGAAAGATGGCTGTTACGTTTCAAATACTCAAACGGATGTATTAAAAATGGCGGTGGTTAATCGCTATAATGAACAGCCGCCGGCCATTGCATTCATCAAGGGTTTTCAATTGAAGGAAGGTGCCATCGCTTCGTGTGTAGGGCATGATTCACATAACATCATCGTTGTCGGCACCGATGATCGATCCATCTGCAAAGCGGTTAACTT
>JAGQYH010000278.1 GCA_020436175.1 Bacteroidota bacterium | reverse complement strand
TTTAAACGACCTCGATCATCACGATATCGAGATCAAATCAATAGCACCAACCATTGAAGATTGTTTCATCCAACTAATGAATCATTAAAATGAGAAAGGTTGTCATTAGCACGAAGGAGTTAACCAAGCAATACGGTGAATTTATTGCGGCAGACGCCATTACATTTGATGTGTATGAAGGAGAGATTTTTGGTTTTCTGGGAGCTAACGGTGCCGGTAAAACAACAGCTATTAGGATGTTGTGCGGTCTTTCTACACCTTCTTCCGGGCAAGCGACAATTGCCGGATTTGACATTTATGACGATACAGAGAAAATTAAAAAGAGTATTGGTTATATGAGTCAAAAGTTCTCTTTATATGAAGATCTAACGGTAGCAGAAAACATACGTTTTTTCGGTGGCATTTATGGCATTCCTCGAAAACAATTGAAACAAAAAACAGCCGATCTTTTAAAGCGTTTGGACTTGGAAAAAGAAGCAAAAAAACTAGTTGGATCATTGCCTTTGGGCTGGAAACAAAAACTGGCTTTTTCTGTAGCCATCATCCATGAACCCAAGATCGTATTTCTCGATGAACCTACCGGCGGAGTTGATCCCATTACCAGAAGACAATTTTGGGATCTTATTTATGACGCCGCACAGAGAGGAATCACCATTTTTGTGACCACTCATTACATGGATGAAGCCGAATATTGCGATAGAGTTTCTATGATGGTGGATGGTGTATTGGCGGCATTGGACAGCCCTATCAACCTAAAGAAGCAATATCAAGTGGATTCAATGGACGATGTATTTTATGAATTAGCCAGAGGTGCCAAAAGAACAGAGTAAAATGAGTGTCAAATAAATAATGAAACAAACCAATAGTCATATTAGAATACCTTATTTGAATTCGCAATTCATTGCGTTTATCAGAAAGGAGTTTTATCATGTTTTCAGAGATAAAAAAACATTGTTATTGTTGTTTGGTGTACCTATTGTGCAAATCTTGTTGTTTGGCTTTGCTTTGACCAATGAAATTAAAAACGCCAATGTTATCATTATAGATTATGCTAAAGACAATAGCAGTCAGAACATAACTGATAGATTTACCGCAAGCCAACAATTTAAGATCAAAACCGCTGATATCAGTCATACCGAAATTGAAAATGAGTTCAAAAAAGGTGATGTAAAACTAGCCTTGATCTTTCCTCTAAATTTTGAGCAAGACTTGTTCCATCAAAATCATGCACAGGTTCAAATTATCGCAGATGCTTCCGATCCGAATACTGCTACAACTTTAACTTTTTATGCATCACGGATCATTATGGATTATCAAATGGACCTTTTAAATGGTCGAAACATTCCGATGCAGATTGATATTCAGCAAAGAATGATCTACAACCCTGAACTTAAAGGGACCACCAATTTCGTACCCGGTGTAATGGCATTGGTTTTACTATTGATCTGTACTTTAATGACTTCTGTCTCTATTGTAAAAGAAAAGGAAAATGGTACTATGGAAATACTACTCGTATCCCCATTTAATCCGGTTATGGTGGTTATCGCTAAAGCCATTCCTTATTTAATTCTATCGCTGATCAATTTAACCGTCATTCTTTTGTTGAGTGTTTTATTGTTGAATATGCCAATCAATGGGAGTATTCCATTGCTTTATTTTGAAAGTACAATGCTGATCATCACGGCATTATCATTGGGTTTATTGATCTCTAATGTGACCAATTCACAGCAAACTGCTATGCTAATTTCATTAATGGCTATGTTGCTGCCAACCATGATCTTAACCGGCTTCTTATTCCCGATTGAAAATATGCCTTGGCCATTACAAGTAGTTTCTAATATTTTACCCTCCAAATGGTATTACATCATTGTAAAAGCCATTATGATTAAAGGTTTAGGCATTGCCATCGTTTGGAAAGAGACATTAATACTTTTTGCAATGATGATGATGCTATTGTTCACCAGTATTAAAAAATTCAAAACAAGACTGGCATGAGCGTGATGCGATTTTTATTGGAAAAGGAATTCCGGCAGATCTTTAGAAACAAGTCGATTTTACCGTTAATCATGGTATTGCCGATCATTCAGTTATTGATCATTCCACTCGCTGCAGAATACGAAATCAAAAACATCAATATTGCCATTGTCGATCATGATCATTCTACCTATTCACAAGAGCTAATTTCAAATATCACCTCTTCCGGATATTTTAAATTAACAGATTACAGCAACAGTTACCCGGATGCTTTCCAACATTTTGAAACAGATCGATCTGATCTAATATTAGAAATTCCGATAGATTTTGAGCGCAATTTGATCAGAGAAAGCGAGCATTCATTGTATCTGGCAGTAAATGCAATTAATGGTACAAAAGCCAGTGTGGGAAGCGCTTATTTAGGAAGAATCATTAATGATTTTAACCGGGATATTCAATTAGAATGGGCTGACCCATCTTTATTGGCGACTATTCCTAAAATTGAGATTACGTCTTCTAATTGGTTTAACCCGATGTTGAATTACCAATTTTTTATGGTTCCCGGCATTTTAGCCATATTGGTCACTATGGTGGGCGTTTATATGTGTTCCCTAAATATTGTAAAAGAAAAAGAATTAGGTACTATTGAGCAGATCAATGTTACGCCGATTAAAAAATATCACTTTCTCTTGGGCAAACTCATTCCATTTTGGATTATTGGCAATTTCATGTTTTCTATCGGTTTGTTAGGCGTTGCCAGAATTGTTTACCATATAGTTCCGGTTGGCAGCTTATTGTTATTATATGGCTATTTGGCCATCTTTTTAGTGGCCTTACTCGGTATCGGGTTATTGATCTCAACGTATTCGGGCAATCAACAACAGTCCATGTCATTAGCATTTTTCACCATTATGATCTTTATTTTAATGGGCGGTTTGTTTACACCAATAGAAAGTATGCCGGAGTGGGCTAAATGGATTGCTAGATTTAATCCGGTGGCGTATTTTATTCAAGTGATCCGAATGATTGTAATGAAAGGCAGTTGCTTTCAAGATATAAAACAACAAATTTTAATCATGCTCGGATTTGCTTTTCTTTTTAATACTTGGGCGATATTGAATTATAGGAAGACTAATTAGGTAGTGGAATTTTAGTTAATCATTAGAGATTGATATAAGATTGAAAATTGGATTTATTCTGTGGTAAAAAT
>JAGQYH010000277.1 GCA_020436175.1 Bacteroidota bacterium | reverse complement strand
GAGGCCCTTTGGCAAGAAATTGAACTGATCAAAAATGAATTGGTGAGTGACATTGAATTAGAAAAGGTTAAAAACAAAATGTTGACTTATATGGCCTTCTCAGAAAATGATCTAATGAACCGAGCCATCGGACTTTGCTATCACGAAATGTTAGGCGATGCAAACGGTATCAATAAGGAAGAATCCAGATACATGGAGATCACAGCCATGGATATTCAAAACTTTGCAAAGACCTATTTAAATATAAATCAATCATCAACTTTGTTCTATCTTAAGAAAAAGTGATATCATTCAGCAAAAGGATAAAAAGTTGAAATTGAAAATCATGAATCCTAAAATATATTAATGACAACTCCAATACCAGCCGTAAAAACAGTAGCATCCATTCAGTTTACCGAACCGGAGGTGTACACATTAGACAACGGCTTAGAAGTGTTTGGCTTTAATGGCGCCGGAAACGACGTAATAAAAGTCGATCTTATCTTCTCGTCCGGTCGATGGACAGAAAACAAACCACTGGTGTCTGCCTTTTGTTCTGATCTTTTGAAGAGTGGCACCAAAGACCAATCTGCCTTTGATCTGGCAGAGCGCATTGATTTTTTAGGAGGCACTTTGAAATCTTCCGCCGGCTATAACTCTTTTACCCTTTCCCTTTATTGTTTAACCCGACATCTGGAAGCTTGTCTTCAAATTCTATTACCGGTCTTGAACGACACCATTTTCCCTGAAAATGAGATTGTGCTGACTCAGCAAAAACGGCTTTCTAAACTAAAGATCAATCAGCTGAAGAATGATTATGTCGGTGATATGGCCTTTAAGGAAATGCTTTTTGGCCCAAATCACCCTTATGGTTATGTTACAACAGCTGACATGATCAAAAGCATTGATCAAAACGACATTATTGAATATTACTACCATCAATTAAATCCAAGTCTTTGCTATGTTGGCCTTGCAGGGAAATATGGTACGGCTGAAATTGACCTACTTAATAAATATTTGGGCAATAAGGACAATTGGCAAAAAGGATTGGCTGAAACTGTACCCAATTGGGAAATAGAAAGCAGTCAGGAGCAAAAAAGATACATAGAATTGCCGGATTCCGTTCAAGCGTCTATTTATATTGGCAATCGTACCATTGAAAGAAGTCATGTTGATTATATTCCCTTTGCATTGTTAAATATGGTATTTGGAGGTTATTTTGGTTCGCGATTAATGAGTAACTTGCGCGAAGATAAAGGCTTGACCTATGGAGTTTATTCATACAATCAAAACTATAAATACGGGGCTGCTTTTATCATCAATACAGAAACTGCCTTAAAGCATTTAAAAACTTGTTTGAAAGAAATATATTTTGAAATGGATCGTTTAAAAGATCAATTGATTCCGGAAGATGAATTGTTGATGGCCGGTAATTATTTATTGGGCAGATTGCTCGATCAAGTGGATGGTCCTTTTAAGTTATCGAACACTTTTATGAGTTTAAAAGGACATGGCCTATCGCTAGACTATTTCAAGCAAATGGAAAAGACCATAAAAAGTATAAACCCCGAACAACTTTTAGAAACGGCACAAAAATATTTTATCAAAGAAAACATGTTTGAAGTTGTTGTCAAATAAATTATAATGAGACTATTTTTTATACCTCTACTTTCCCTCATCTTCTTGTTTACCGCCACCTTTGCTCAGGTGAATCCGCCTGACCTGAATTGCATTAATGGAAATGGTGCCCAAATTGAGATTTTTTGGACACCCCCAGCTGTGACCTGTGCCCCTTTAACGGGTTATCAAATTTTTTATTCCGCCGAGGAGTCAGGACCCTACACCACCTTAACTATTAACGACGCTTCCATATTAGACACTACTTTTGCTTTTAGTGCCCCCACTGCTTATTGTTTTATGCAATCCATTATGAATTGCCCGGGAGAAGTTGTAGTTAACTCCGATACCTTGATCTATACGCTTACGCCACCAACTTTATTGACGGTTTCTGTTAATGCTGCCAATAATGTTGAAGTAAGTTGGGAAACCAATCCTTCGCCCGATGTTGCAGGCTATCTGATATTTGACGATGCCGGCAATTCATTAGATACGGTTTATGGGGTAAACACCACTACTTTTACTGATCTGGTATCCAATCCATCATTAGCCAGTTTACAATATAAGATCGCTTGGTTTAGAGATTGCGATCCGAATAATCCGAATTTACGACGAGGATCATTGGGGATGACGTATCACTCCATTTTATTGGAAAATTTACAGCAAGACAAATGCGATCGTTCATTTACTTTCGGTTGGAATAGATATGAAAACTATGCAGATGGCGTTAACGGCTATGCTATTGGAGTGTCTATCAACAATGGGGCGTTTGTTACGATTGATACGGTGGCCGCTGATCAGCTTATTTATTTGTACCCGGATGCTATTAATGGAAATGAATATTGTTTTAGGGTTGGTGCTTTATTGCCTAATGGATCGGTCGCGTTCTCCAATGCTGCTTGCGATTCTGCCACTGTAGCAGATTTTCCGATTGGAGCTCATTTGAGAAATGCGACAGTAATCGATGCTTCTACGATTCAAGTTGAATACTTTCCGGATACTGCCGGCACTATCGATGATCTTAATTTTCAGCGAAGTGTTACCGGTGCAGTGTATCAAACCTGGCCGGCTAATGAAATTGGTCCATCCGGTACAAACCCCAATTATGATATCTACCAAGATGTTTCCTCCAATCCGGCTTCATCTGATTATTATTACCGATTTAGAAGATTGGATGAGTGCGGTACGGAATACCTTACCGATGCCGTAAAAACGATTTACTTAGAGTATGATCTGGGATTAAGCACTCCTGCTATCAACGGATATGACCTAAGTACAGAGTTATTCTGGACGCCTTTTGAAATCAGTAATGGCACAGTCGTTCAGTACAGCATCATTAAATATTTGAATGGCGACAGTGTGTTAATGACCACTAACAGTGGAAACGATACCACTGCCTTAGATGATGAGGCGTTAAATTCAACCCAATTAGATACGGTTTGCTATCAAGTTATTGCTGAGATTTCACTGAATATTCCGGGGATAGTAACCACCACCACTTTTTCCCAATCCAATATTGTTTGTTTACAACCTACTCCAAAGATCGTTGCACCAAGTGGATTTCGACCTGCCAGCGAAATTTTTATGAATAAA
>JAGQYH010000276.1 GCA_020436175.1 Bacteroidota bacterium | reverse complement strand
GCATCCATCACAATGGTTTTACGTTCTTCAGATAAACCTTGCTTTCGGCCAATAACATTGGTACCGGTATTACTTTCAAAACTGAAATCTTGCGTTTTGACTTTGTAATCATAAGTGGCGAATAAATCTTTAATCGTGTCTCTAACGGCATGTAAATGATCAATTCCGACATCAAAAGAACGCGGCTTGCTAATAAACTCCAGCATACTTCTTAATCTGAAAGTATCAATTTGATCCACAATTTCCTGAATATCAACTTCATAACGATCATCGGCGATCAATCTCAATGTCTTTCCTTTAACATTGTTCCAAAAGTCGCCATAATACCAATGAATTACTTTGTCTGTCCCAACCGCTACCGGAAATCCAATATCACCATAAGCCGTATCTGTTCTGATAAAATAATTTTCACCATCGTTATAAGATGCTCTTAACAGTATTTCCACTTCATCTTCTTCGGGATCAAACACATCGTAGAAAATGGATATAGTCTTTGTCGCTGTATTATTCTCGTAGTGAAGATTGCTGATCACCGGTTTAGTATTCTGCGCTAATACTAAAATTGGGAATCCCACCAGAATGACGCTTATAATATTTGGAAGACTTATCTGCCTTAAGTATCGAAATACATTCATTGAAACAACATTTATATTAAATCGAAACCAATGCCTTGGCTTATTATGAAAATCAATTACAAAGTAATAAATACCAAAATTTAAAAAACAAAATCTTACCAACAAAAAAGGGCAAAACTAAATAGCTCTGCCCTTATACATTTTAAAATCCTTTATGTTTATTCCTCAGCCGGTTTCAATGTTACCGTTCTGATGGAAGGATTAAATGGACTAATCACCATCGCTCCATTGGCATCCAATAAGGTTAACTCTATCGTGTTTTCACCCATTGGCAAGCCTTCCATCATATATGGCGCCCACTTGTCTATCATTACCTCTTGACCATTTATTTTTGCTTTCACTTTATATCCGTCACTTGATAAATCCGCATTGATTAGATAAAAATCGAGGATAACCATTTCAGCATCTTTGCCTACATACTCTCCTTTTGGTCGGCTGTAAAACAGATGCGGTGCGGATGCATCAAAATCCAACTCTTGCTCACGCTCACCAACATTAAACTTAAACACTTGATAAGCAGTTGGTGTTTTTATACTTTCATGATAAGATCTTGACAAAAACGCCAAGGCAACATACTTACCATCCGGCACCTCTTGTTCAAATGTAGATTCATAGTGCGCTGTGTAGGGCAAGTTGTTTAAAATCAGATGTATGTGCTGTCCTTTAGCTGAATTGGCACAATGGTTGGCAAATGCATTGCTGGTTTGACTGCCTAACTCGAAGCTATCCACTTTGAAATCAAATTTCACACTACCGCTTTCAACCATAGCATTGGCCTCCGGAGAGACCAAACTTAATTTGGCTTCATTGAATGGATCAGAAATAATTTCAGTAAGCGTTAAATCTCCTGCTTTTAATACCACACCGGTGTTAATGTCGGAGTGATCATGACCTTCATGGTCCATTGTTTCGGTTTCTTCCGTTTCTTCTGTTTTTTCAGTTGAATTAGATTTGCAGCTCCAGGTTAAAGTCATGGATAATAGTAATAAATAGGTTAGTCGTCTCATATTGTTTTTATTGATTTGATGTTAATGTATTGAATTAATCAGGTTTTGCAAAAAATAGTTGGCATGTGTATTATTGATTTGATCAGAATAATTCTTATTGCCCTTTATTTTATCTTGTATCATATCATTGAGAACATTGAGATTATTGACATCGTTCACAGAAATGGATTTTTTTACCAACTTAATCATGTTCTTAACGCCGGATGGAAGATTTCGTTTAATCCGCTCTTTGGTGGGATTCGGGTAATTGTCATCATACCCCGGTTTTACTGCATCAACACCTAATGGGGTGAAGAATTTCTGAAAGATTACCTCATTATAGAACTGTTGTTGCATGCGAAGTGAGTAAGGTCTCTGATACCAATATTCTATTAATTTTTTATCCCAAAACGGCATTAACCAATTGCCTCCAAAGTATTCATACAAGTGAACAGCGTTAACAATAAATTTGGTCACCTTATTGATTACAAACCAATTTTGATACTGATCATAAAACTGATCGCGACTATTAATATTTTCAAAAGAGGAAGTATCATATTTGATATCGGCATTTTGCAGATGCTTGTCCTTGATCCAATTGATCAGTTGGATTGAATTAAATTTTTCGGGAGAAAATCCGGTAATAGAGCCTCCTAAAAGATCTCCGTTGAATCCGGGTATCGCCACAAAATTATCCGGCAAAAGATTTTTGGATCTCAAGTAAGCCAAAGCAAAGAAATCTTGCTCATGCGGCAAGGACGAAAAAAAGTGATTCTGATTGCTGTAGGCCTCCCACTCTTCGGTAAAAAAGGCTTGAAGAAGTGCTTTGTCATATTCTACAAAATGCCATTTTATCTTTAATGTTTCGCAGGCCTTTTGGGCTATTTGTACTTCATGACTATTCTTTTTACCATAGGTATAAGCGATAATATCAGAATATCCGTATTGATATAATAAACTCAATATCAAACGGGAATCATAACCGCCGGATAAAGGTATCAATGCTGTTCTTCCCTTTAACTGATCAAAATAGGAATGAAATGTAGACTTGAATAATTGTGCTGCCTGCTCAACATCCGGTAAGGATAATTTTTGTGTTTTGAAATGCTGAAAGTAGAATTTAGGAGACGCCAAGTCCTGATTAGGTTTCCACAAATATTGACCCGCTTGTAATTGATCTACTCCGGCGACTAACGTCTCATTATCCAACGTACACCAACAATGTTTAAAGGCTTCTACACCATTCTCATTGAGTTGCATATCGGGCTGCCATTCAAAACTATTCAATAGTTCAATGACATCATTACTTTGTCGATAAACCAAGGGAATGGATCTAACATGATCTACTGCCAGAGCGGTAAAATGCTGCTGTTCAATCACCACTGCAAAATTCCCATTTAATCGGCATAACAGTGTTTTGAAATCTTCCTCATTCCCTACATTTTCGAAGAGTTTACCCAGAGCATCATTCTCAAAAAATTGATAATTCTCATCAAATGCCCAACCGATCACAGCCATATTTTGCTGTTTGTACCATTGTTGTTGGAAGGGATAATCTAAATTATTCAA
>JAGQYH010000275.1 GCA_020436175.1 Bacteroidota bacterium | reverse complement strand
GTTCAGGCGATTCCACTTACTCTTCCTCCAAAGGTGATGCTCAATTAGTGCAAGGAGAAAGTTGTATTATTTACAATTCTTCCGATTTCAATGCTGACAATGATGTGGATTCTTTCGCCGTAGTAGTGTATGATGCTCATTTCAATGAATATGACACCACTATTTTTGTGATTACGATCAAGCGACTTTGCCCTACCACTCAAACCATTGATGTAAGCGTTGCGGAAGAATCGGTCACCACCATTTGTCTGGAAGGCGATAATTGTCTGGAAGGTGAATATACACTGGAGTTTATCGGTCAAAGCAGCACCTACAATTCAAACATCTTTGCCGCATCTATTACAGATCATTGTATTGAATTTTTAGGTTTGGATTACCGTCCGTCAGACAATTTCAAACGTATTTTTGTGGTGAGTAATTACGGAGATGTTTTGGATACAACCTACATCAATGTAACGGTTACAGATGTTGCCACAGGAATAGAATTGGTGAATAGCAAGAATAATTTTATTGATGTTTATCCTAATCCAACCAACGGATTGTTTACTATCGAGCAAAATATTCAATCCAACAACAATATTAAAGTATTGATCTACAACACTATTGGACATGTAGTGGCTCAATCGACCATCACGGCTAACCAACGTAAAACTGTTATGGATATCAATGCCTTATCTAAAGGTGTTTACATTGTAGCCTTTACAACGGAAGATAAAATCTCATTTGAAAAATTGATCTTGGAATAAGGTCTGAATATAAATTTTGGGAATGTTAAAGGAGTGATAGAAATATCGCTCCTTTTTTATTTCCATTGACTCTCCCAATTTTTCAATTGATTGAATAATTGTCTGCTAATTGTATTTTCATAATTTCTACCTCTGAAAGTTTTGATCCATCGTATGCCTCTGATCACATTGGTCAAAAAGATCTCGTCTGCATCCATAAGTGTATGAACGGTGCATATTTTTTCAGATATCTTGATTTTCCAGGGCTTCTGTTGAGATTTTAAAAACTTACTAAAGGTTCCATCTATCCCGCCTTCACTCACCGGTGTTGTATAAATCTTGCCCTTCTTTACCCAAAATAGACTACAAGCAGTAGAATCCGTCACTCTTTTGGCCGTATTCATCACCAGAGCATCATCAAAACCCTTTTGATGCGCCCATTTTTTGGCCAATAAATATATGTTTCTGTTGTTGGCTTTAAAGCCATTTTTTTCAATTGCCTTATAATGATCTTTATACAAACCTAATTTCCATCCTTTCTCTATCCAAATAAACTCATCACTTTCATCTAAAGGAACAGTCGTTGCCAAATAATCTAAATTTGAATTGTTCAACGAGGCATTAAACTGAATTCTTAAACGTGCATTTTTTTGTCCGTTTTTTACAATCAATTTTTGCAGTTGGTGGGTGAGTTTCTTTTTACCGGGCAACTTGACTTTCCAGAATTTTGCGCCGAGCTTCATTCGTTCAAAATGATCCTCCCAAAATAAAATCTGTCCATGATACACCTTCATTGTCTCAAAAAAACCGGGACTGAATCGTGCCCAATCCGAATTGTATTCCAAATTTAAGGACGACTCATTAACCAATTTGCCATTGAAAAGAATTTTCGTCATAGCACAAAAAGTGTTAGTTCAACATATCCCATAATAATCAAATATAACAATATCATGGCACCATCATAAATAGCCATCACCTGCCACTTTTCAATGTGAGCCGCTTGTTTCACCGCATACATACAAAGTGTCATGATCAATAGAATGATAAAAACCATAAACAGGATGTCTTGAAAGATCAAAACGGCTAAAATCGACAACAATAGCGCCAATCCAATGATCAATCTATTGGTTTGTTGAATACCCAATAAGGCTGGGATGGTCTTTACACCGGTTTTATTGTCCACCTCAATGTCATTGATATCAAAGGGTAATGTAATGAACAAAATGAATATGAATAAAAATGCAAAATGTAATAAGTATTCATGCCAGTCGGCGATTATATTCATTTCAATAAAAGGAAGCCATACAGCAGTGGATGACCAAACAAAAGCGATCAGAAAAATCTTGACAAAAGGTATTGATCTTAAACTCAAAGATCCAAACTTCAAAGGATAGATCATGGATATAGCGCCCAAAAAGCCCATAAACATTAGGGTTGGAAATTTCAAAAAGAAACAGGATACCACAGTGCCGATAAACGCTACACCTATCGATATTTTGGTAAATAATAGATGATGATGCACAAACTGATAAATCTCGTCTTTCTGTGCTTTGGCCTCTATTGTATAATTTTCATGAAAGTTAAACCGGCTGAACTGATACACCAGCCACGTCGAAAAAAAAGTATTGATGGTTAATGGCCAATGCCAGGCATAACCCATATTTACATAATAGAAAATTCCTTGAAAACAGATCGCTGCTATCGCAATGTAGATATTGGTAAAAATTAACCATTTTACGACTTTCACTACTGTCTTTCCAATCACAATGAACAGCTTTCAACAAAGAAAACATAAATGACCGTCAAAACCATCCCTATCGAAAGAAATTAACTAAAAATAAGTTAACTGAAATACTTGAACGATTTATTAGGATCAATGGCTTTCAGCGTTTCATATATCAGCATGATCAAATTTTCAAGATCTTGCTTACTGCAGGTTTCAACCGTTGTATGCATATATCTCAATGGAATTGAAATCAAAGCACTAGGAATACCGCCGTTCGCGTAAGCAAAAGCATCTGCATCGGTACCGGTAACTCTAGAAACTGCATCCAATTGATGGGGAATGTCTTCCACTTCCGCCACTTGAATAATGATATCTCTCAAAATATGATGGATGGCAGGACCATAAGTGATCACCGGACCATCGCCGCATTTAAAATCGCCGTTTTCTTTCACTTGAATACCTGGTGTGTTGGTATCGTGACAAACATCTGTCACGATGGCCAAATCCGGCTTAATGGTTTGGACGATCATTTGAGCACCTCTAAGGCCTACTTCCTCCTGAACCGCATTCACCACATATAAACTGAAAGGCAATTCAACTTCATTCTCTTTCAATAATCTTACGACTTCGGCAATGGCAAAGCCACCTATCCTATTGTCCAGTGCTCTTCCGACATAGTATTTATCATTTAAGGTCATTAACTGATCCTTAAAGGTAACTACACATCCTACATGAATGCCCAGTTCTAATACTTCATCTTTGGAACTACATC
>JAGQYH010000274.1 GCA_020436175.1 Bacteroidota bacterium | reverse complement strand
ATAAGGGCCGTATAATCTTATCATTTTTAACTGGAATGCCCTTCAAACCTTTGATACCTGTACCACCGACGGCATTCATCAAAAGTGTTTCTACTACATCATCTCTATGGTGAGCGGTAATGATAAAATGAAAGTTATTCGCTTTTCGAACCTCCTCCAACCAAGTATATCGCAAATCTCTTGCTGCTACCTGAACCGATATTCTATTCTTGAAAGCATAAACCTCTGTGTTAAAGCTGATGGTGAAAAAGGGAATGTTTTTCGATTTGGCATAATTTTCAACAAAATCCTGATCGCCATCGGCATCTGCTCCTCTCAACTTAAAATTACAATGCGCCAATCCAATGGGGTAATCTAAACGACTTAAAATTTCGGCAGCCGCCATTGAGTCCGATCCGCCGCTACACGCCAATAACAAAGGCGTTTTGGGTGGAAACAGACATTTCTCTTTAATAAAAGACTGAACGATATTTTCTACGTGGGCTGACATGATTTCCGGCAACGAAGTTATTTAATATATTAATGAGATTAGGTGTAAAAACGAAAGAAACATTTTTGCAACCCATCATTATGACATTGTTGCATTTACTCACTGTGGTGGCATTATACATCCAGTTCCAAGTTTAATTTGGCATTTTGCAACTCACTGTATGCATGCTGATCTCCGATTTTTTGAGCCATTTCCATGCCGGTAGTATAAGTTTCCAAAGCATCCTCCGTACGCTCTTCATCTTTCAATAATGCCGCCAAATGGTAGTATGCACCAACGTAATCCGGTTGATCTTTCAGCAGTTCTGTCAATAAATCAATCGCTTTTTGAGGCTCATTTATCTTCTCATATTCCTTAGCCAATGCAAATCTGATAAAAGCATCATGTGGCGACTGTTTTAACAGTTCTTTAAGTCTTTCTATGCGTGCATTCATTATTTGAGATTATATAGGGAAAGGCATAATTTAGCTCGCCCATATTTCAAGGTAAAAGTAAATGACTTTTAAACGAAATATCAACGGGATTGTTAAACAACAAAAAGTAATAATAATATGAAAATACTAGTATGTATTAGTAGTGTACCGGACACAACCAGTAAGATCACATTTTCTGATGGTGACACCAAGTTCAATACAGATGGTGTACAATGGATTTTGAACCCTTACGATGAATGGTATGCATTAGTAAGAGCTTTGGAATTAAAAGAAGCCGGTGGAGGAAATGTAACCGTGATCAATGTTGGTGGCCCTGATAACGATGCCATCATCAGAAAAGCATTAGCAGTTGGCGCCGACGATGCGATCAGAGTAAACTCAAATGTAACAGAACCTTTCCAAGTGGCATCACAAATTGCCAATGCCGCTAAAGATGGTGGCTACGATATTATTTTTACCGGAAAGGAAACCATTAATTACAATGGTTCTAACATCGGTGGAATGGTAGCGGAATTGTTAGATATGGCCTTTGTTTCTTATGCTTCAAAATTAGAAATGAGTGGAAACATTGCTACGATTGAAAGAGATATTGAAGGTGGTAAGGAAGTAGTGGAAGTGAAAACGCCATTTGTAGTAAGTGCCTCCAAAGGATTGGCAGAACAACGAATTCCAAATATGAAAGGTATCATGATGGCCAAAAGAAAGCCATTGAATGTTGTGGAAGAAGTGCCCTCCGAAGCCAGAAGAGCCATCCAAAAATACATCTTACCTGCACCTAAAGCAGCGGTTAAATTAATTAGTCCTGATAACGTGGAAGAATTAGTTGATCTATTACATAACGAAGCAAAAATGATTTAATAATGGCAGTATTAGTATATATAGAAACAGAAAAAGGAGCACCTAAACGAAATGGTTTCGAGGCAGCTTCTTATGCAGGTAAACATGCTGCGAACACAGGAAACGATTGTATTGCATTAACTTTGGGAGAAGGCGATGATGCGGAATTGGCGAAATTGGGCGCTTATGGTGTTTCAAAAGTAATTAAGATCGACGATGCCAGATTGAACAGTTTTGATTCAAAGGCATATGCGAAAGCCATTAGTGAAGAAGCAAAAGTTTTAGGTATTCATACCGTAATTTTCTCTCAAAGTGCGAACGGAAAATCAATTGCATCAAGAGTGGCAGTTAGATTACAAGCGGGTATCGTGAGTGGTGCAGTAGATGTGCCTGATACATCCAACGGTTTTTTAGTGAAGAAGACAGCTTTCTCGGGTAAAGCATTTGCCTTCATCAATATCAGTTCTGAGAATAAGGTAGTTGCTATTGTTCCTAATTCTTTTGGTATTCACCAAGGTAGCGGAAGTGCTTCTGTGGAGAAAGGTTCTGTAAGTTTGAGCGATAGCGATTTTAGTGTTACCGTAAAGGAAATTAAGAAACAAGTTGGCGATACTTTACCGTTGCCGGAAGCTGAATTAGTAGTTTCTGCAGGTAGAGGAATGAAAGGCCCTGAAAATTGGGGAATTATCGAAGATTTGGCCAAAGTATTAGGTGCAACAACAGCTTGCTCTCGTCCGGTAGCGGATGTGGGTTGGAGACCTCACCACGAACACGTAGGTCAGACAGGTGTGGCTATTCGACCAAATTTATATATCGCTATTGGTATTTCCGGTGCCATTCAACACTTAGCCGGAGTTAACCAAAGTAAAGTGATTGTGGTGATCAACAAAGATCCGGAAGCACCTTTCTTTAAAGCTGCCGATTACGGAATTGTAGGAGATGCTTTTGAAGTAGTTCCTAAATTGACGGAAGCGATTAAGAAATTAAAATCAGCATAGACAAATAAGGTGTTTTTTGAGCACCGTTAAACATTAATAGGCACTTTCTTAAGTTATTTAAATAATTTAAGATGGTGCTTTTTTTTGTTAGTGCGTTTTTAAGTATATTTCCATAAGCATTATGAAGAAGATCAAACTTGAAATTGTTGCCCTTTCTCATGCCATCACGCGCAACCATTCTTATGCTGTTGTGTTGGGAGAGCAAAAGGGATTTAGGAGATTGCCGATAGTGATCGGTGGTGCTGAGGCGCAAGCCATTGCGGTGGCCATGGAAGATATGGCACCCACTCGCCCATTGACTCACGACCTTATGAAATCCATTTTGGAAACCTTGGAAGTGGATTTAAAGGAAGTAATCATTAATAATTTGCTGGATGGCGTCTTTTATGCCAAATTGGTTTGTATTAAAGATGGGGAAGAAATTGAAATTGATTCCAGAACTTCCGATGCATTGGCCTTGGCCGTT
>JAGQYH010000273.1 GCA_020436175.1 Bacteroidota bacterium | reverse complement strand
TGTACACATATTGTTGCTGTCGGGTTCATTTAATTTTTGCCACATGGTTTTAGGTACAACACCGAACATTGCACCTCCGTCCAACTTAAAAAATCCCGTGTCAATAGTGTATAGCTTCATACAGAAATGTTTGCACTAAGGTCATACATTTTTTGATATTTGTATAATTAACCTTTTAACAGCGGCAATATCCATTATTTCAGAATGCTTTTAGAATAGTAAAATGTTGATTTGAGGGCACCATAAATTGATGCGATAACCAAGGGAAAATTAATTCATGAAAAGAGTGGGAAGAATGGCGCGATCATTTAAATCCCATGGATTGACGTTTCTCCTTTTTGATGTGTATCATTTTTAACGCAGTAATAGCTGCTTCAACGCCTTTGTTACCATGCTTTCCACCGGCTCTGTCTTGGGCTTGTTCTTGATTGTTAGGCGTCAATACTCCAAAAATAAAGGGCTTATCCGTCATTAAGCCTAATTGCATGATGGCACTGGCCACCGATTGATTAATATAGATATCGTGATCGGTTTCACCTTTGATGACACAACCTAAACAAATAACGGCATCTACTTTTTCTTCTACCAAGACTGCTTTGGCGGCAAAGGGCAATTCAAAACTTCCCGGAACGACTTTAGTGTAGATATCCTGTTCTTTTACATCGTGCTTCTGAAGTGCTTCCACACAGCCTTCATGCAGTTTGAAAGTAATATCACTGTTCCACTCTGCCACCACAATGCCTATCTTTTTACCTTTACCTGAAGGTACTTCTTCAGCGTTGTAATCAGATAAATTTTTGAGGGAGGAAGCCATGCTAGCTGTTTGGTTATATTATTCAGATAAAGCTTCTACGCGAGCCAAATTTTTAATTGCCTTTTTAGCAAGGTCTTGATCCGCTTGACTTAAGTTAAATTGATTAGCATCAGGATATAAAGTGGTGATCTTTTTATACATCTCCTTAGCTCCTTTATAATCCTGAATGGTTTCATATGCTTTTCCTGCTCTAAAGAAATAGGCCGCAGCAACTGATTTTAAAGTTGCACTCTCTGCAGCCTTTTTATACTGACTAATGGCTTTATCCATTTCTCCCAACTGTGCATGTGCATCACCAATACCTGCATAAGCCACCGCCTGAACATTGGCATCTGACGTTTTAAATTTTGAAAGTTGCTTGATGGCAGCTTCGTAATTACCCAACTGCAATTCTGAAATACCGGCATAGTATCTAGCCATTTTGCCAACTTTTGTTACTTTGTATTCATCGATGATATCGTAAAAACCGTAACTGGCACCATCTCCATTTAGAGCCAATTGGAAAGAATCGATGGCAAACCAATTTTGAGCCTGATAAACCACATTTTTAGCTTCTGCTTCTTTAGGGGCAACGATAAATCGCTTGTAACCCACATATACAGCAATTACTAAAATGATGACACCCAAAACACCTAAAATGATGTTCTGATTATTTTCAATGAAATGTTCAATAGAATCATGTGATTCTTCCAATATTACTTCATCGTCTAGATCTATTCCTTTATCTTTTGCCATTACAATTCTTTAAAATTGGGCACAAAGGTACAATTCCTATTTGGAATTTGGTTGATGTACATAATTTTTTAATGCACAATTGTTAATCCCGCTATTATTGCCCGATGGGCTCTATGCAAGGCAATTGGATTAATATTTTTGTTATGCTTTCTCGTCGATTCATTTTTATGAAGATTGTCTTCTAGTTTTGTAGTCGCTTTCATTAATTACTTTAATTTAAGTCTAAATACCGGGTATCTTGTTTTTCAAAAATCTAAAACTTATCAATTTCAAAGGCTATGAAAATGCTTCCGTGAGCTTTCACCCTGAATTGAACTGTATTGTGGGTAGTAATGGTGCGGGTAAAACCAATTTAATGGATGCGCTTTACTATAGTTGTTTTACCAAAAGTTACTTTTCTAACAGTGATCAGTTTGTGGTAAAAGAAAACACTGATTTTTTTAGAATTGAGTGCAATTTGAAAGCTGAAGACAAGGAACATTCTATTGTGATCAAAGCCCCGAATGTCAGCAGAAAGGTTTTGGAGTTGAATCATGTGGAAATTATTAAGCGAACTGATTTTATAGGACAATTTCCTGCAGTGATGATCGCTCCGGACGACAATCAGATTATATTAGGAAGCAGTGATTTGAGAAGAAAATTCATGTCGGCTTGTATCGGGCAGTATATTCCCAAATATTTAGAGGTGCTGTTACCTTATCAGAAGTTAGTCCGCCAAAGGAATGCAGCCTTAAAGGAATTTAGGAAAAAGGGTCGAACAGACGAGACTTTATTGGCTGTTTTGGATGAGCAAATGATATCCTTAGGAGTGTTGTTGTTCAACCATAGAAAGGAGTTTATAAAAGCGTTTAAACCGATATTTAGTAAAGTGCATAGTAATTTAGTCCACAATGCCGAACAAGTAGCTATTGAATATCAAACTCAATTGGATGTTCATTCAATGGAAAATGGTTTGAAGGTGAATAAGAAAAAAGATCTTGTAACAGCTCGTTCCAACTTTGGACCACACAAGGACGATCTTGATTTTTTGATCAATGGTCAGCCTTTGAAAGCGGTCGGATCACAAGGACAGCAGAAAAGCTTTTTAGTATCGCTTAAAATTGCGCAGTATGAGATTATTAAAGAAAAAACACGAAAGCTGCCGTTTTTGTTTTTGGATGATTTATTCGATAAGTTTGATGAAACCCGCGTGATTAAACTGATTGAATTAATACAACAAGGTTCATTTGGACAGGTTTTTATAACTGACACCCATGAAGACAGAATAGATAGCTTATTAAAATTGCATAATTTAGAACATCAATTAATCATAGTAGATAAGGGAAAAATAGAATATGGCAATAAAGGATAGAAGAGATGGGGCTGCTCCTTTGAAAAAGGTGTTTGAAAACATGATCGAAGACATGGGACTTGGTCATAAAATTAAGGAAACCAAAGTATTGGAATGTATTCCCGAGTTTTTAGGAACGGCCATAGATAGAAAGATCACGGAGCGATATATACATGATCAAAAGTTGTTCATTAGAACAAATTCCGCTCCCTTGCGCAATGAGTTGTTTTTGATAAAGGATGCATTGTTCCAAAAGATCATTGGAGTTGTAGGGCAAGGAGTGATAAAGGATATTGTTGTTCGATAATTACAAAATTCTTGAATAATCTTGGTTGTACATTATGACAGGAATATCA
>JAGQYH010000272.1 GCA_020436175.1 Bacteroidota bacterium | reverse complement strand
TCAAAGACCTTTAATTCTTGCAAACCGCCAATTACATCATTTAATGATTCGCCTTCGACTTCTACATTGGCTGTTTTGCTGAATAATTCAAACATTTTTTTTGTTACCAAAACAGAAGTAACGCCATCGCCATCTTCTATTTTATTCAGCAGACTTAACAGCTGCTCACTTTGCGCATTCAATTGTAAGGTACTGCCCACCATTACCATAGCGAGGAGGATGTATTTATTTAAGATTTTCATTGATAATTTGTTTTTTAGATTTATCGAATGTGCCTAATTCATATATCGAAGAATTCCCTTTATTCAGTGCATCCGAAAGGAATGCCAATGCGGCAACGGTTTCTTCATAGGCATTTTCAACTTTATTTTCGTCGGCCATTTGAGGAGTTTCAATACTATTCCATTGATAAAAAACTGATCCAAGCAGGACTAAAATCGCGGCAGCAGCTCCAAGCGACCAATTTCTCCAATTGATGGAAAAGCTTAGAAATACATTATGTCCGTCCTTTTTCTGAACTTCTTCATTTAAAAAACCTAAGTCAAATTCCACTTCATCGGCTTTTATAGCCGCTTGATAATCAAACAACGGCTTGTACTTTCGGGTATCCTTAGGGATATCGTTTTCAAACAACACTCTTAACTGAGCTTCCTCCGTGGTATTGGTATTCCCTTCCCAATACTTTTCCAATAATATTTTAATTTTTGGCGATTCCATAGTCTTCTAAAGCTTCACAATGTTCTTTTAATTTTTTTCTTATTCTATGCAGATTCACTTTCACCTGATTGATATCTATTTCCAGCAATTCTGCAATTTCCGTGTAGGATCTTCCTTGAATTTCTCTTAATTCAAAAATGGCCTTTTGTAACGGTTTCATTTGTTGAACCAAGTGATGAATGGTATTCAATTGCTCTTGATGATGTAAATGTTTACTGATATCATCAGAAGTGTTCACTTGAAAAACGTTATCGTTCAGATCCATATAGATCGGCTTATGTTTCTTCAACCAATCCAAAGATTTATTCATCACAATCTTCATCGCCCATGCTTCCGGGTATTCAATGGTGTCCAATTCATTTCTCTTTTCCCATAGCTTCAATACCACTTCCTGCACAATATCTTTGGCATCTTCTCTGTTCACCACCAATCGTAATGCTGAGCTATACAGCTTATTACTCAAAGGTTGAACCCATTCGTTAAAGGCTTTTGGTTGCATGGTTATAGTAAAGACGAGTAATGTCTTAAAATGTTACAAAAAAGTATTCTTTTTATTCAGAACTACTGAAGTTCTGTAATTGCATATTGTTTTGATAAGGTGGCTAGGCATTTAATCTCGAACATTTGGTCTACCTTTACCGCCAATTACCTACAAAAATATGACTTTCAAATCATTGGGGATCATTGATCCAATTATTAAAGCACTTGAAAAAGAAGGCTACACCTCTCCAACTCCAATACAAGAACAAGCCATTCCAATCCTTTTAAGAAAAAAAGACTTGTTAGGCTGCGCACAAACCGGTACGGGAAAAACCGCTGCTTTTGCCATTCCAATACTTCAACATTTATATTTAGATAGATTCAGAGACAATGAGTTTAATAAAATAAAAGCATTGATCGTGACTCCAACAAGGGAATTGGCTATTCAAATCGGAGAAAGTTTTACGACCTATGGCAAGTTCACGAACATAAGAAATACAGTGATTTTTGGAGGTGTGAAGCAGGGTCAGCAAACCAAAGCTCTCAAAGCAGGCGTTGATATTTTAGTTGCTACTCCCGGACGGCTGCTTGATTTGATACAACAAAGGATCATCACGTTGAATGACATCAAATACTTCGTTTTAGATGAAGCTGACCATATGTTGGATATGGGTTTTATCCATGATATTCGTAAGATCATTGTCAAATTGCCTAAAGAACGTCAATCCTTATTCTTTTCAGCCACCATGCCGCCTGACATTGTTGATCTTTCCAAAAGCATTTTAGGAAACTTTGAGCGGGTAACGGTTAAGCCGGAACAAGCTACTGCGGAAAAAGTATCGCAATCGATTTATTTTGTGAGTAAGGCAAACAAAACGAACTTATTGATCCATTTACTTCAAGCTGAAGCTTCAGACAATGTGCTCGTTTTCTCCAGAACGAAGCATGGAGCCAATAAAATTGTTAAACTACTGGCAAAGGCCGAAATTAATGCAGAAGCCATTCATGGCAATAAATCACAAAATGCCAGGCAAAAAGCATTGACCAATTTTAAAAATGGTGACACCAGAGTTTTGGTCGCTACCGATATTGCCGCCCGAGGTATTGATGTGGATGAGTTATCATTTGTTATTAATTACGATCTGCCAAATGTTGCTGAAACATATGTACATAGGATTGGTAGAACAGGGAGAGCCGGTATGAGCGGTATTGCCATCTCATTTTGCGATAAAGAAGAAAGACCATTTTTAAAGGATATTGAAAAATTGATCAGGCAAAATATTCCCGTGATAGCAGAGCATCCTTTTCTAAATGACAAAGCTCCCGGAACTGCTCAAAACAACAACAACAACAACAACAACAACAACAACAACAACAACAACAACAACAAACTTCCAAAGCAGCCAATCAAATCAGATACTAGGACGGCTTCTAAGAATACCAAATACAAGTACTTTAAAAAAAGAAGACGTCCCAAACCCAATCGGAATAAAAAAGATTAGTGAAATCGGTTTTGCATTTATAAAATTTACCAAACCATACCGAGAAGCTTTATTTTTGATTCCCTGGTCTTACAAAGCATTTTAGATATAATTAACGGTCAGGTCGCTATTCCTTATCATGTGGGTTATTAATATCTCACATTAATCATTACTTTTATTTAGAAATGAATTAATGTGTTAGTTGCATCCGATACAAATAATATTGAACGTCTGTTAGCTGTTAAAAATGGTCAACTAAATGCTTTGCTTGAAGTTACAAGTGCCATTAGCAATAATACTACCGAAACTGAACTCTTCAATTTATATGAACAGACTGCCAAGAAACATTTATCCACTCAGCTTTTAGCATTATATGTGTTTGATCAAACCTGGAAGAAAGTAGTTTGTATCAATGCCGAAGAGGCTTGCAAAAACCTGAATATTCCCGATATCGTTTCCACTTATGATCAAACCTCTCAACTTTCCAAAAAAGATACTGATCGTTATAACGGATTCAAATATGTCATTCCAATTTACCATGAGAACGAACCGATTGCT
>JAGQYH010000271.1 GCA_020436175.1 Bacteroidota bacterium | reverse complement strand
ACGGCCAGTGCAGATGGCTGTCCGAGTGATGAGGCCTCACAAACTTTGGTGGATGTAGTGTCCGGAGTGGATATCATTTCATTTATCAATGAGATCAATGTTTATCCGAATCCAAACAATGGAAATTTTGCGGTGGAGATCAAAGGGCAAAGCATTGCTAAGGATCTTAATTTTATGTTGATTGATGTTACAGGAAAATCAATAGAATCAAGAAATGTAGCGTTCAATAGCTATGCAAAAGAGATTTACCAATTGGGTAATTTATCCAATGGAGTATATTTCTTAAGAATTCAATCGGAAGATCAGGTAACTATCTTGAAGATTAATATTCTAAGATAAAATACGATCATAATTTTTTAAGCGGCGATTTTGGTGAATAACTGAGATCGCCGCTTTTTTATTGGAAGAAAGTATAAATAGTTGTTGTACAAGATTTGTTCAGCCTCTGGTGCAGTTGTTCCAATTAACTTCTATAAGTTCTATCAAGTATAATGAATGAATGCTTTGGAGCTATGGAAAGAAGGAAGAATAGTTAGTGTAAGTTTATTTTACGTTGAACTTGTATCCCATGCCACGACTGGTTTGGATGTATTCTTTTCCCAGTTTCTTTCTTAGTTTTTTGATGTGTGTGTCAATGTTTCTATCGCCTACGATCACATCATCTCCCCATATTTTTTTGAGAATATTAGGTCTTCTGAAGACTTTGCCGGGCTTGGAAGCTAGTAGTAACAAGATTTGAAACTCCTTTTTGGAAAGATCTAAGGCTTTTCCCTTTTTGTACACCATGATCTGCTCCTCATCGATTTCTATCTCACCAAATTTTTGAACCATGGAAGGGGTGTCGTTCATTTCATACACTCTTCTCAATACAGCCGCAATAATGGATAAGAAGAGCCTTGATTTGGTTCCTTTCTTAATATACATGTCTGCTCCGGCTTCGTATGCCGCGATCTGGGTATATTTATCAATGGTTTCAGATAAAAAGACAATGGGAAGTTTTCTAAAGGTCTGATCATCTCGGATTTCTATAGCGACTTCAACACCATCCACGGGATTCAAGTCGTGCTCCAAAATCAATAAATCAGGGTTGTGTTTATTGCATTGATCCAACACATCATTACTTGATTTAACCCTAAAAACTTCATGATTCCTTTTTTGCAAGGATTGCTTTATCTTATCATACCAATCATCATTTGGCTCGGCTACAAGAATAGTATATGGCGTGGCTTTCATTGATAAGTTATTGGCTAAAGTTAAATTCTACTGAACAAAAATGAAAATTAATAGCTGTATTTATAAAATTTGTTGGTAAAAATTCACTCAATTGATGCTTTAAATATAACATTATAGACAGAGCATTTCCTGTTTGAGCATTTTTAACTCTTAATTTTCACCATTCATACATTTAAAATTCACACAATTCAACCACTAACTCATCTTTTGAATTGATAGCACTTCGTTTTTTTGTTTCTTGAGGGACGTGCCCTGGATGACATTTTTTTCGATTTACGACTGCCGTATTTGGATTTATATTTGGGAAGGGTGAAAGGCACCAACTTCTTACTGGATTTTACCTTTGAAGTTTTATCGGAATTCATTTGTTCTTTATTGGAGGCAGCAACATCTGCTTCTTTTAGTTCTTCTTCTCCGTCATCAAGAGTCGGTTTCGGGGTATCGTTTTCTATGGACTGAATAGGTTCTGAAACAGTCTGCTCATTTTCTAATTGCTTATCATTGGTCTCGTTATCATTACTCTTTTTGATGGTTTGCCTATTGGTAGTATAATTGATACTTACCAGTACACTATCTTTATAAACCATATCTTTGGTAATCGTTTCAGTATAGCCGGGATTGGAGTCATTGGCCGGAGGTTGATGGATATTATCACTAAAGCCAACAAAAATGCCATCTTCGAAAAGCGAATCCAAGGTCACCGTTTCTTTGATCTCTGTTTTATTTTGAGTCGCCTCCATACGTTGAGCATCTTCCATAATACTTTCAATCAAATAATCACTGATCATTTTTTCATAAATGTCAAATTCATCTACATCTTTGATGATCACCTCTTCATACACCTTTTGACCCTTCATCATCCTTTCTATTTCCTCAACGGTTTTCAGACCGTTAATAATGATAAATCCGCCTTTTGAAACTTTGCCTTTTATCGCAGAATCGACAATTTTCCTTTCACCGGTAGCTTCATCGGTAATGATGCTGAATTCTTTATAAGGCCATTGATCGCTTTTGTTTTTATAAACATGAATGATAACGGTATTCATATCAATTTTACCGATCATAATAGCATTCTCCGTATCACCTATGTTCGTTTGACTGTGAACAGATGTACAAATCAGAAAAAAAACACAAAGAATACAAAGGTATCTCATAATCGATCGTAACGATACAAAGGTACTTCAGAAATAACTAAAATGTGATTAACACTTGTTATCTTTACTATGAATAATAAACGATTAGCCTTAATTTTATCGTATGAAGAAGTATTTATTATTGCTGTTTTGGAGTGTTGCTGCGCTCCAATTGATGGCTCAGGATCTTATTCGAGGGCCTTATCTACAAAGTTTAGCACAAACTAGTATAAAGGTGGTTTGGCGGACGGATCAACCTGCTGTAGGGTCGGTAGAAGTGGCCATGGAACCGGGTGGTACGGTAATTTATACCGCACAAAATGATACCTCTGTAACGGATCATATAGTATTGTTAGAGGGTTTGCAACCTGAAAACGTGTATTATTATCGAATTAAGGCAGACGATAATTACTTGACAGCATGGCAGGCTTCGCATCATTTTAAGACAAGTTCCTACGATACCGAGCACCTAAGTTTTTGGGTAACCGGTGATTTTGGCTCCGGCAATCAAAAACAGATCAATGTTCGAAAGGCATTTGAAACAGATGTTACACCCAATTTTCCAGATTTTTGGCTGTGGTTGGGCGATAATGCTTATGATGACGGTAAAGATCAGGAATTTCAGGATAAAGTTTTTACGCCTCCTTACGGCTATGATTCTCTTTTAACCTTTTTGCCATTTTACCCTGTGCCCGGCAACCACGATTACAAAAGCGTTAATATGTTTGCGCCACCACCGCAACACAGAGGTCCGTATTTTGATATTGTAGAAGTGCCTCAAAACGGGGAAGCGGGCGGAACGCCTTCCAATACGGAATTGTATTATTCTTTTGATTATGGGAATGCTCACTTTGTAGCGATTAATTCGGAAGCTTTTGCTTAT
>JAGQYH010000270.1 GCA_020436175.1 Bacteroidota bacterium | reverse complement strand
GCAGCATTGTATTTATTCCAAGTACCTATTCCGGCGCTAACTGTACCATTTATTCCTCGTTGTTTTTCTTTTTTCAAAATAATATTGATGATGCCTGATGTTCCTTCCGGATCATACTTGGCCGAAGGATTAGTTACCACATCGATCTTTTCTATAGATTCGGCCGGTATCTGTTGTAGAATCAATTCAATATTGCCACTGGCAGCCAATGAACTTTCGCCATCCACTAATATTCTCACATTTGAATTACCTCTTAAACTGATGCTGCCATCGGCATCGACACTCACAGAAGGCAATTCACCCAACACATCAGAAGCTGATTTTGATTTGGTGATGGCACTTTTGTCAACGTTGTAAGTTTTCTTATCCAAGCTGGTTTGCACAACCACCTGCTCTCCTTTTACTTCTACTTCCTTTAACAACTCCGTATCAGGTCGCATATTAATGTTTCCTGCATCGTAGGTCGGGTTATCTTTCGTAAGTTTTATGTTTTGTGTAATGGTAGTGAAGCCAATAAAACTAATTTCCAATTCAACCTCCTGACCAAAAGGAATACTCTTTATTAAAAATTTCCCTTCCGTATCGGTGATCACACCATTGATCATTTTACCTATTGAATCCTTAACGATTACGTTAGCATACTCAATAACACTTGCATCCTCACTGCTCGACACCATACCTGTGATCACGCCGCCGGCCGAACCATAACCGGGAGCTCCTGAAGGTTCTTGTGCTATAGCCAATGGTATTAAACCAATAGTGACTAGCACAACGATCATTAGTTTATTCATAGAAAAGTCTTTGTTGTGACAAAAGTATGTATAGATAATTGTAACGAAACCTAAAGGATTGTTTAGTGCAGTTAATTATTGTTAACCGAATAATTAGGTCAAATTAAGAGATTGGCATATTTTTAGCACAAATTGGAAAAAACGAAAGTATGAAAATGAGATCAACGACACTTTGGATAGCATGTTTTACAGCAATACTAAGCTTTTCAAGTTGTGAAGTAATCAATCAATTGATTGCTGCACAAGGCGTGAAAAATGGCACAACGGCTGTGATTCAAGGCGACAATAGCTTGCCCGGGGCTCAAAAAGGTGGTTTTGCCGTAACCAATGCTCCTTACCAAGCAACAGTCAAACCCAACGGTATCAGGTATAAAGACCATATTTTCAGTGATGTAAAGAAAACCCATGAAACGGTGGCCACCGGAGTAAAACAATTTAATGGCCAAACGAAGGATTTGATGATGGATATCTATACTCCGATTGGGGACGATAACACTAAGAGACCTGCAGTAATATTTATTTATGGCGGTGGATGGTTTATGAAAACATTAGATGGTATGCAGCAGTTTGGTGAAGGATTTGCCATGAGAGGATATGTTGGGGTGAGTGTAGAATATCGTATTGGTTTCCCGAATGCAACAGGAATGATGACTTGCAAAAATAATTACAGTGAATTTAACGAAGCTTGGTACAGAGCTGCACAAGATGTTAAAGCTGCTATTCGCTATCTAAAAGCCAATGCCGACCGTTTAGGCATTGATGAGAATAAGATTTTTATTGGCGGTCATAGTGCCGGAGCATTTACAACGCTTAATGCAGTTCATTTAGATGATAAAGATATTCCCCAAGCTATGATTGACAAAGAAGGTGCGCTAAATAGCATTGGTTCTTATCCAAATGAATCGACCACTGTGGCAGGTGAATACATATTGGCCGGCGGATCGATCAATACTCTAAATTATGTCGATAAAAGCATTCCTACTTACATCATGCAAGGTACTTGTGATGAATTTATTGAAAATGGTGCAGGCAAGATCTACAAGTGCAATACGAATCCAAACATTTATGCCGGACAAGCTTTATTTGATAAGTTAAAAAGCAACGGTGCCTGTGTTGAATTCAAAGTAAGTTGTGGTGGAGACCATGGATTTGGAGGTTTATCCATGGAAAGTCAAATTGCATACGTCAACGATTTTATCTACGATGTACTCAAAGGCAATTGTTCTACTTCTAAAGAAGTAATCAATGCGCCTAAAAAGAAGTGTGATCAAAGTTGTTATTAAAGCAAATAATATTGGAAGACTGCTGCTTTATTTTTAGTAGTCTTCTATTTTTCTATCTTATTCAATTTCATAGAGAAAAAGGGAATCCAATTTTCCTTATCACTTGAGAAGAATCCTTTTTCGGTCCAGGCTCCTTCCTCACTTAACTCTAATTCATATTTAATGTGGGCATAGCTATTTGAGGAAAAACTCCATATAAAATGACCGGCAGAAACTGTATCAATATGGGCTAAAGTCATAGCACCATCGTCTTTGAAAGCCATCATTTCATATATCTTTATTTGGTTATCGAAATATAGCGTGGCAAATGCATTAAAGACCAATTCGCCACTTTTATTCTTTCCGGTTCCTTCAATTGTTAAAATAGTTCTATTCAATTTATACTCAGCTAATTCATGCTGATAAACCGTATCTACCCAACCATTCTGACGAGTATAATAACCAATGCCTTCCCATTCACCTTCCAAAAATGAAAAATAATTCATTCTGTCTTTTACAGTCTGATTTTGTTGCGCTAACAGCGACAATGCACCTAAATAAAACAAAAAAATCAATAGCGATCTCATTCAATAAAATTTAGTTATATCATTAAAAATAAGAATAATTAACCTCAAACCGGATGAAGTTGATTGATCTCTGTATTGATATACTTATATTCATGCACTTAAAATAAACAGATGAAAGCATTTCACATTGTGCAGTTCGGCAGCCCGGATAAAGCATTTGAACTTAGAGAAATAAGCCTTCCTCCTATAAAAGAGGATGAAGTATTGGTTGAAGTAGAAGCATTTGGGATTAATTTTGCAGATGTCATGGCCCGCAAAGGCAATTACAATGACTGCCCGCCGCTGCCTGCTGTTGTGGGATATGAATCGGTTGGAAGAATTAAGGAAAAAGGAAACGCCGTTGATAATATTGAAGTAGGCGATAGAGTGATTGCGTTTACCCGATTTGGCAGCTATTCTCAAGCCGTTATCACTACCGGAGATGCTGTTTCAAAAATATCAGATGACTACGATACCGGAAAAGCTTTGGCCTTGGCTACCCAATACACCACAGCCTTCTATGCCGCTCATGTGGTCACCAACATTTTACCGGGTGACAAAGTATTGATCCAAGCAGCGGCAGGTGGCGTGGGAACCGCGTTGACACAATTATGTAAAAACAAGGGTTGTACTATCTATGGAACTGCCGGAAGCGATA
>JAGQYH010000026.1 GCA_020436175.1 Bacteroidota bacterium | reverse complement strand
ATATTTGCCTAAGGCTACTCCGGCATTATTGATCACAATGTCAACTTTTTTAAAGTGGTTGATCACTTCATCAGCAAAAGCGAAAAAGTCATCTCTTTTGGAAACATCAAAAGCCTTGGAATAGACTATTGTCCCGTTACGTTCACATCGGCTGACAGTTTCTTCCAGTCTTTCTTTATGGAAGTCGTTAAGGGCTAAGCTAGCACCTTCTTTAGCCAGTTGCAAGGCTAAGGCTTTTCCGATGCCGGAACCGGCTCCGGTGATTACTGCTACTTTGTCTTTGAATTTTTTCATATTATTTAGGGTGAGGTTAAAATTGTTTTCACTATGCTTTTAATGGTGTTTTGCCATTGTGTGTCGCTAAAAAAGTAAAAGGGATTATCCGCAGTTAGTTGATCGGACGGGTCATTAATGGATAATTTTTCGTAGCCGATCATTAAGGACCAAATAGACAAGTACAAATAAATAGGAGGCAAGTTGGTTTTTATGCTGCCGTCTTGTTTCCCTTGCGCCAATACTTTGGTGATCAAAATGAAAGGCTCAAATTTCTGTTCCATGATTTGTTTGTAAAACGGACTGGCCAACATGCCTTTGGTTAACTTCCCCTGACTGTTATCATTCTTAAGGGGATTGGTCATACTGATGAAGGTGGAAATAGCATCCTGGTAATAAGGGTTTTCATGTACGAAGTCAAAATATTTTTCCAACAATCTCATCAAACGATCTAAAGCATTGAGGTCTTGATGTTGCTCCATTTCATGCTTTTGAAATTGAATGGTTCTTTTAATCGCATGCAAGATCACTGCCATATAGAGATCATCTTTACTATTGAAATAGAAGTAGATCAACCCTTTACTCAACTTGGCTTCTTTAGCAATATGAATCATTTTTGTAATGCCGAATCCTCTGGCACAGAACACTTTAGCCGCAGTATTCAGTATGGTTTCTTCTCTTAATTGTCTTTCAAAAACGCCCAATTTCTTTTACTATTTTAATCTAATATAATCGAATTGACCGAAAAGTCAAAAAAATTGACCGAAAAGTTAATAGGGTTGACTGAGAAGTCAACCTGTTAGGTTAAAACAGGACCTAACAGGTTATGAAGGCATTGACATACTAAAATGATATGCAAATCTGTTATTGCAGATAGAGATTTAAGGTGAATGATCGGAAAAGTAGGATAAGCACTATCAGTTACGCCAAAAATGCTTACTAAATTTTCTGTTATCATGAACTTAAAAGGATTTGCAGTGATCACTTTTGTATTACTTACACTCAGAGCTAACACTCAAGAGCAATTAGGATTAAAAATCAGCAATTATTCCGGTGTCAATGCCTTGCAGCTTAATCCGGCCTGGACGATGGGTGGGCCATTGCGATGGGATGTAAATATTGTTTCATTGGGTGCATTTATAGAACAAGATTATGTTTACGGTCGCCGTGGAACTGTGCCAAGGTTATTGAATAATGGAGGTGAATTGATTACAGATGAAACGGCGGTGAGCACAGATGGAACGACAACCAATTCCGCCGTTCCGTTTTATTTTACTGAACGACGAAATTTCGATGCACATCATAATGCGTTTGTTATGGCACCATCTTTTATGGCCAATATTGGCGATCATACTTTTGGGTTGTATTGGCAAGGACGAACTTGGCTGAGCGGGTATAACATAGATGGCGATTTGGCATACGCTAATGTTAGTGATACAGTGGTTTTTATTGGCAATATAGATCCTTTTCAGGTGGCGGCCATGACATGGGGTGAAATTGGATTAAATTACGGTAGAAACATACGATCCGATAGAAATTTGAAGATCAACGCGGGAGGTACATTGAAATTTCTATTGGGTTTTGATGCCGTCAATATTTCAAATTATTCAACTACCGGAGTGAACCGTGCCAATGATGCTGTCACGGTTGATCCGGCAAATGTAGGCATTAGTTATGCGACTAATTACAGTGCCGAAAATGGCTATGATCTTCAAAGGAATGGTTTTGGATTATCGACTGATCTGGGCATCACATTTATCAACCCCAATGCTAAGCAAAGCAAGCAAGAATATAGATGGAAAGTTGGTGTTTCCTTATTGGATGTCGGTCGAATTTGGTATAGAAAAAATGCCAATGATTATACATTTACTTCAGAAGAAATCAGCACTTTCAATGATGATCCCTTTGCCGACATTACCGATATGGATGGCGTGATCGAAGCGATTAATGCTTCTGGGAATGTAAGCTCGGCAGAATTGGTGGACGATAAATTTGGCATGTGGTCGCCAATGGCTTTGAGCCTTCAATTTGATGCACCACTGATCGATCGGTTATACTTGTCGGGCACTGCGGTGATTGGTATGCGGTTTAAAAGTGCCGCTATTGAACGAAGCGATTTGATAGCCATTACACCGAGATTTGAAATGAAATGGTTTGAAATAGGCATGCCGGTGTCCTTGTATCGATGGAACGATGTTAGAATGGGCACTTATTTAAGAATGGGACCGCTTACAGTTGGCACAGAAAACTTAAACAGTTGGGCCATTCCGGGCAAACTGGAAGGTTCTGATTTCTATTTGGCGTTAAAGATCAACTCATCGATGTTTAAGAAGTGCCAAAACAAGGGTAGAGGAGAAGGATGTTATTCAAATGATTTTTAAAATATTGAACTGGAAAATAGATGCACTCAAAGTCATAGGGTTAAATTTTGGGACCAACAAAATTCATTTGAAAGTATTGCATTTATTGATCTTTTGAATAAAATTACTGAGATGATTTAAGCATCTATATCTTTTCAAAATGAAGTGTAAGTGTGTCAATGTTTATTCTTTTGAGATAAAATATTTTAAACTTTAGTTTACTTTTAGCACAGTAATTGATACTGTAGCAATAGTTATGAACTTACGATACATTCTACATTTTATATTAATCTTTTGTTTAGCACCCCTTAGTAAGTTAGAAGCTCAAATTGAGGTTGCCGAATTAATCAAAACATCTAATATAGCTGCCTCTAGTTCCAATAAATTATATTTTATTGATTTTTGGGCGACTTGGTGTGGTCCCTGTATTGTTGCCAAAGAGCAGCTTACGGTTTTGCAAAATCAATTCCCCAACGATTTCTACATTGTTTCCTTAACGGAAGAAAACGCCAATACCGTTGATAATTTTTTAAAAAGAAAACCCACCAAACTAGCAGTTGCTACGGATTTTTACCAAAACAATTTTAGAAAATATGCTATTGAAAGTTTACCCTACGGTATTTTATTTAATGCAAATGGTGAAGTGCTATGGCAAGGTAGGTCGCCGGAGTTATCTGCTGAAACCATAACTAATGGCTTAAGAAATACAAAAGCGAGAGTTGATTTGTTTGAATTTTTGAAAATTGGTGAAACAACGAGTTCAACAAAGGAGGATTACATCCCTGAATCACCCCTAGAAATTAAAAAGCTGTTGGATAAATCTGACGAGTTTTACACGGTAAATCAAGTAAATTACATTAAACTAAGTGGGAGTTTAAATGATATTGTATCATTCGTATTAAATGTTCCTAAAAATCAAGTGTCAATAGACGATACAGAAACAGCAAATTCATACGAAGTATATATTAATCAAAGCATGTTTGATGACAAAGAAAGGATATTTCAGTTTATTTTGAATCAGTTAAACTTGACGGTTGTTAAAACTGATAAAACCGGAAAGGGATTTAAACTAAAGGTATTGGACGATAGCTTGTTTTGGGATACAAATCAAATAGATTGGGGTCACTCTCAAAATAAATATTTAATAAGCGATACTGATATTACTGCAGATGATGTATCACTTAAAGAACTCAGTCAAGAACTTTCAAGAGTTTTAAATACACCAATAAACATTAGTAATGAAAACGCTACTTGCCTTAAAATGCATGATTGGGAAGTTCATTATAAATATGATATGCTTATGAAAATGGGGCTATTAGATAATTTTGGCATAGAAATAAATGAAAGTGATAACGTCTCTTTTACACAATATACCATAACAAAAAAAACGCCTCAATAGCTGAGGCGTTTCTAATTTTATCTGAATATTTCTATTAGTTGTTTCCTAAAATTCTAAATTCTGTACGACGATTTTGTTGATGTTCCGCTTCTGAACATTCTACACCATTAGAACATTTGTTAGTTAATTTAGTCTCACCAAAACCTCTTGCAATTAATCTACTTCTGGTAATACCTTTAGAAACCAAGTAATTAACTACAGATTTTGCTCTTTCATTTGATAATGCCAAATTAAATGAATCATCACCTCTAGAATCGGTATGCGACATAATTTCAATACTTACATTTGAATCTTTCAATAATGGCAGCAACGTTTCATCTATTGTTTTCTTAGAAGCAGAAGTTAATCGTGCACTACCTAATTCATAAAATATAGGCAACACGGTTGGGCTTAACAACTTGCAATCCACGGCTTCCCAGCTAGAAATGCCACCTTTCACATCCAATACTGTTCTGGTAACAGTTTGTGTTTTTGCAGGAATGGTTTTCGTTACTGTTTTTGCAGGAGTATCTACTACTCGCTTTTTTATAGTTGCATATTCAGCAGGAATTTCTACCTCATCAATGCGTGCGGGAGTTTTAACAACACGTTTTTGGTATGTTGCCATTTCTTGGGCTACCGGTATATTATTGGTTGAAGCATCTGCAGCTAAAGTTATTTGTTGTACATCTTCAAATTGGGCAGGATATTCAACAAAACAAGCTGCCACACAAGCTTCTTTGTTTACAGAGGGACAATCTTCAAGTACTTTATATTCCCAACCGGATGTTTTAGGATACGTCTCAAAAGTCTTTGAATCATTACCAAAACTTGCTGGAATTACCTCTATATCATTGCGACCTTCTTTTGAAACATAAGAAACCTCAACGGTTTCATAAACGGCCGGCACGTAAACTAATTTTTTAGAAGCCTCTTTTACTAATACTTTTTCTTCAACAATTTTATAGGTTGCGGGTATTACCTCAATAGTAGAATACTCGGGGGAAACTTCAACCGTTTCTGTAACCTCTTTAAATGAATCTTTAGTAATACATTTTACATAACATTTACCGGGATCAGGATTCGTAGGCAAATCTTGAGCATTGATAGTAAAATTTGTAAAAAATAATACAATACAAAATGATAGATACTTTTTCATTTGTTAATGTTTTAAATGTTAAAATCAATAGGTGTAAATTTAATACTTTTTAAATAAAGTTGATAAAATCTAATAAAATTGACTTTTATTCTCATATGTTGAAGGGTAAAATACTAATGTAATAATGGTGGTAGCTTACATTGTTACTTTTCATCTTATTGTTTTTTGGAAAGTTATGATTTCTATTTGGCGCTAAAGATCAACTCATCGATGTTTAAGAAGTGCCAAAACAAAGGTAGAGGAGAAGGATGTTATTCAAATGATTTTTAGATGATTGGCTTATTTACCCAATTTTAAAATTCGGAAAGCACCTTGAATGACTAATACAAATACGATGGTACCGATAATCAGATCCGGTAGGTTAGAGTGCAATCGGTGAACTAAAATGCCTGCAGTGATAACCCCTATGTTGATTATGACATCGTTAGAAGTAAAGATCATACTGGCTTTCATATGTGCTTCATCTTTACTTTTGGATCTTTGCAATAAATAAAGACATAAGGCATTGGCGATCAGCGCTAATGAAGAAATGGTAATCATGGTCATAAAGTTGGGTAAAACTTCATGACCAAAGAACCTTCTTATCACTTCCACAAATCCGATAATGGCGAGCATTATTTGAAAGTATCCTGCCGTTTTGGCTATTCTTTTCTTTCTCAGCATTGAACCGCCCACAGCCATTAAACTGATGCCATAAACAAAACTATCGGCCAACATATCTAAACTGTCGGCTACCAATCCCATAGATTTTGAGATCAGTCCGGTAGTTAATTCGATGACAAAAAAAACAAAATTTATGGCAAGTACCGTCCAAAGTAACTTTTTCTGATCTGTATTTTGGGTAAAATGGTTTAGGGTAGTTGTTTCAGTGGAGATCTTTTTGCTGCCTAAGTTTAAATCGTTGAGCGCTTTTTCAATTGTTTCGATCGCACCGGTGTGAAATACGGTTAACTTTCGTTGAGTAATGTCAAAGTCTAGATGTGTTATATCTGAAATGTCCTGCAATTTTATACGGATTAAATTTTCTTCCGAAGGACAGTCCATCTTTGCGATTTCAAAAATTGTTTTATTCATAAACAATACCGAATTCTTTGTTATTTGTTAGTGCATTGTTTTAGAATATCGTTAGGTCGGTAAACTGCTTTTTTCTCCATCAACATCAATCCTCAATAAAGTGAGCTTCCCATGGTCCGATACCGGTAATTTGAATGATGGTAGAGGAGTCTGCCCAAACCGTATGAATGGCATTTCTGGCATTGACATAGTAATCGCCCGGTTCAAATTCAGTGGCTTCCTCACGAGTAGCATCATTTCCGAAAGCCACATAGGCCTTCCCTTGTAGAACAGTAACGCGTTCATCTTTAGGATGCGTGTGTGGAGGCATTATAAAGGCACCGGTGATCTTGAAACGAACCGTGAACAAGTCGTTGCCCTTTGGATTGCCTTCCAACACTGCCATCTCACAACCTTTAGGCAGGCTAGGCGGGCAAGGTTGCCATTGGATATCTTTGGCATGCACCACATGCTGAACTTCACCTTCAGGGAATATCATTTCCCCCACTTGTGCGTATAATGGTGCGCTCGTCAAGATGATAATGCTTACTATCGCGTAAATCAATTTTAGTTTCTGTTTCATGTTGAACCTTTTAGGATAAGTTATTAATGACAGCATTTGCTGATGAACTCAATTCCTATCTAAGATAGCAACATTATAACAATCCATTACGCCACCCAAATGGTTTTTACATTCATAAATTCCCGAATACCGTGGGCGGATAATTCTCTACCGTAGCCGCTGTTCTTGATGCCGCCGAATGGAAGTCTGGGATCAGAAGCCACCAATGTATTTACAAAGCAATTCCCGGCGTCCAGTTGTAGGGCAATTTTTTCACCTCTGGTTTTGTTGCCGGTAAGCACACCGGCGCCCAGTCCAAAGTTCGATTGATTGGCTAATGTTATGGCATGGGCTTCATCTTTGGCTTTTATCACTGCTGCTACCGGTCCGAATAGTTCATTATCGAAGGCTTCCATACCGGGCTTCACTTCTGTTAAAATGGTTGCCGGATAATAGGCACCTTTTCCTTCCGGAATTTGTCCGCCTATTAATAGTTGAGCACCTTGCGCCATACTTTTTTGCACTTGGTCATGCAATTCGTCTCGCAAGTCTACTCTGGCCAACGGACCGTAATAGGTCTGTTCATCTTTTGGGTCACCCATTTTGGCCGCTTGCATCTTCTCCTTAAAAAGCTGCAGGAAATCGTTATAAATGGCTTCCAACACAATAAACCTTTTGGCCGCAATACAGGTTTGTCCGTTATTTTGAAGTCGACCGAAAGTAGCTATATCAACTGCTTTCTCGAGATCAGCATCTTCTAAAATAAGGTAGGCATCGCTGCCGCCTAATTCCAAAACCGATTTCTTAATGTTTTTGCCTGCCAATGCACCTACCGATCGTCCTGCTGCTTCACTACCGGTTAAAGTAACAGCTGCAATAAGCGGATGTTCGATGACAGCGCTTACCTGATCAGAAGAGATATTCAAATTGGTCAAGATCCCTTTTTGGAAGCCAGCCTCTAAAAAAAGATCTTCTAAAACTTGGGCGCAACCCTGCACATTGGAAGCATGTTTCAGTATGCCCACGTTTCCTGCCATTATAGCCGGAGCGGCAAATCGGATAACCTGATAAAATGGGAAATTCCAAGGCATCACCGCCAGAATCACGCCCATGGGTTGGTAGGTAACATAACTTTTGGATGCATTGGTTGTCACCGGTTCATCGCATAGGAATTGTTCGGCATGATCGGCATAATATCGACAAACCCAAGCACATTTTTCAATTTCCTTTCTGGATTGGCCTATAATTTTGCCCATTTCATTCGTAGCTAATAATGCATACTCTTCTTTATGGGCTTCTAAAACATCGGCTAACTGATGCATTCGCTCCGCGCGTTCTTCAAAACTTCTGTTTCTCCAATCTTTAAAACTTTGGGCGGACAGCTCAATTTTTTGAGAAATAGCGCTGGCTGTTAATCGTTCGTGTTCTGCAATTTTTTCTCCGGTAGCGGGATTGATACTTACTGATCTGGACATCCTTCTCGATTTTGATGATGTCTATTAATCTACTAAAATATTCTTTACTCTCCCAACCGAACCGGAAGTCAATAATACCTTTATTCCGTGCGGATGATGCGGTGACTTAGTTAAAATTCGGCTGACATATCCCTCGGTCAAAACACCACTTCTTTGATCTTGTTTTTGAACCACTTCTACCAGGGCTCCAATGGAGATATTCTTTCGTATTCTGCCGTCTGTTGGATTGTTCATTAAGACAAAATTACAAACTGAAAATGGGGTTGTATGAATCATATGCTAAATAAAAGCCCAATTGTCCATACAATTGGGCACATTCATGGGTTGAAAATGGGTTTTATGTAAGAGGACTTCCTACATATCGTTCGACATTAGTTTTTGTTCCAATGCTTGCGCTTTAGGGAACAAAATGTTGTTCTCTAAATGAATATGTAAGTGTAAATCATCTTCAAATTCTTTCAACATTGAAAATGCAACTTTATAAGTGTTGCATGCATCTTTCGGAGGATGGTATTGGCCGCTGAGGTCAGCAATTCTTCTGAATCTTTCTCCTTCGGTATTGTGTTCATGCATCATCATCTGTATAGGGTTATTTACACTGCCAAAGTGAGGAGCATCCAACTCTTGATGATTAATTTGTGCCGCAACCATTTTTCGGATGTACGGAAACAATACAATCTCTTCTTTCTTCATATGCATGGACAACTCTCCGGCACAGGCACTAAAAAGCACTTCAATTTCTTTTAACTCGGGATGATTCCCTCCATGAACTTTACTAATCTTGCCTAGATATGCCCTTAATTCGGGAATTCTGCTTTCCACATAACGATGGTGCTTTTTTTCTATGTAATCAGCCAAGAGGTCAATTGGCCACGAACTGTAATTGGTAGTGTCGATTGAATTTTGAACCGCTATACTTTCTAGTGCTGAGATCAACTTTTGTTCTTCAACTCCTTTTTTCTCACAAGCTTCTTTTAAACTTCTATTGCCATTGCAACAAAAGTCAATACCATAGTTTTGAAATACAGAAGCAGTTTTATAGTCTTCTACGACAATTTGTCCTACCGTTTGATTAAGCCATTTAGACATGTCATTGTTTTTGTTCTCTTTAAAAATACCAATTATCAAAATAATAAAAGACAAAAAAGTCTTAATTTATGTTTTAATAATAGACTGATCGCCAAGAACAGAAATGTTATTTAAACTGAGGTTTTGATTATTAAACCCCTTAGATGTCATTTTTATTTTTTTCTGATAAAAAAGGATTAATAGCTAATAGTCAATGTCAATCATTTAGATGACCGAATTTTCCCATGTTGTAATCCTCGATGGCCTGAATGATCTCCATTCTTGAATTCATCACAAAAGGGCCTTGTGCAGCAATGGGTTCATGGATCGGTTCTCCACTCAATACCAATACAATGGCTGATTCCGGCGCTTCCACTTGAAATGATTCGCCACTGTTTTTAAACAAGACAAAATGATCTGTATTTACTTCTGTGCCGTTCACTTTTATCTTTCCTTCGATCACTAAAAGACCTGTGTTATAGTTTTCCGGAAATGAAAAATCTACTACACCGCCTTTATTCAATTTGGCATTGAGTAAATGTAAGGGTGTAAAAGTACTTGCGGCTCCTTCTACATCTTCGTATTGTCCGGCAATCACTTCTATTACACCGCTGTTGTTAGCCAGCTTATAGCGTTTGATATTTTCTTTGGTAATGCCTTGATACTTTGGTTTGGACATTTTATCCTTAGCCGGTAAGTTCACCCAAAGTTGTACCATTTGAAAATCGCCACCCGATTTACTGAAGGCTTCTTCGTGGTACTCTTTATGTAACACTCCGGAAGCGGCAGTCATCCATTGCACTTCTCCTTCTCCGATAATGCCACTGTTGCCCGCACTATCGTGATGCGCTACTTTTCCCTTGTATGCAATGGTTACTGTTTCAAATCCTCTGTGTGGATGTACTCCAACGCCTTTGGGCCGATTGCTGGGTGGAAAGTAAAATTTAGAATTGTAATCCATCATCACGAACGGACTCATTCTTTGCATACTGAGTGGGGGAACACTGGGTATAAAATTATGTACTCTAAAACCATCTCCCACATAATGCGGTGCTCTTGGAGGTAAGATCGCCTCAATTTTTTTAGTTGCCATATCCATTAATTTCTATTGAAACCAATTTCAACAAGATAAAATTCAGTCGTGAATAGACTGCCGAGGTTAAAATTGGTTAATTGTGGTAGGCAGCATTATGCACGAGCATTTCACCGCAAACACTACAAGCAATAGCACTGCCCGCACCACCGGCACATCCTTTAGCACAGGTAAAGTGCCAGACGCCATTTGCATTTTGTGGCGGATCTTGTGTTGGAGGCGGCATATTAATATCAGGGCTCAATGATGGCGTATTAGCTGAACTGTGATAGTCTTGATTGTGAGCCAACATGGTTCCGCAAGTGGCACATGCTTCTGCTTTCCCCGATCCACCTTCACAACCTTTAGGACAGGTATAGTGCCAAATGCCATCGCTATTTTGGGCCGGTTCTTCCGTGATTGGCGGCGGTGCATCTACTTGAATAATTTCATTTTCCTGTGTTGCTGACGGATCTGTTGTAGCGCCTGATTTTTTCGAATCATTAGCACATCCGGCAAAAATTAATAATGTGATCGAGAATAATATTGTTTGAAATTTCATCTTTGATTTTTAGTGTTTGAAGATAATTAAATATAAAACAATCGCTTTTTAAAAAGGTTTTGTTGGTAGAATTGATTTATACATTAACTTGTGAATATAACGGTTTTATGCCGTTATCTACATTTGAGTTTATTGGAAGAAGTATTTGATCGTTTGGTCAATAGTTATTTAGAGAATGACATTGGCATAGTGAATGATTTTTTACCGGAATCGTTACTGGAGCCGTTGAGAAATAATTTGAAGGGATTGTATGAAGCGCATCGGATGCATGAGGCCGGTGTTGGCAACAATGCCAAGCTGATCAGGGATAAGCAGATCAGAAGTGATAAGATCTTTTGGCTGGACAGAAAGGTGAAAAATGCATCAGAGCATGCTTTTCTGGATATTATCGATCATTATGTAGCCTATTTGAACAGTTCTTGTTATGCAGGAGTAACCGGCTATGAGTTTCATTATGCTTTGTATGAGGAAGGCAGCTTTTACAAACGCCATATTGATCAGTTTAGGGATAACAACAAAAGGGCGTTTACCATGATCATCTATCTAACAGAAAATTGGATGGAAGGCAATGGAGGTGAATTGTGTATTTATCATGAGGACAGAACTGAGATCGTTGCCCCGACCGGCTGTAAGTGCGTGTTTTTTAAGAGCAGTAAGTTAGAACATGAAGTTTTGTTGAGCCATCAATCAAGAATGAGTATTACAGGTTGGTTAAAAACCAATTAGCATAAAAAAAGCCCGTCAAATGGTTTGACAGGCTTTTCATTTCTAAAAAATTTAACTAGTATATCTTATATTCTTTTAACATCTACTGCGTTTAATCCTTTTTTACCTTCTCTAAGTTCGAATTCAACTTCATCGCCTTCACGAATTTCGTCGATCAAACCCGAAACGTGTACAAAATGTTCTTTTTTTGAACCTTCTTCAATGATAAATCCAAATCCTTTGGAATCGTTGAAGAACTTTACTGTTCCTTTACTCATAATATAAATTGTTTAATTAATTGACTGCAAATGTACAACTAGAAAGTCATACTTGTATGTTTTCCTAAAAATATTGTTTAAGAGTTTACAGAAGTGCTTAATTCAAGCGACATTGTACTCTTATCTTTTCAAGTGCAATTTGTTCATGTTGACGAGCTTTGGATAAGAGGATATTATCTTCAATATATTCATGAATGGTTAGATCCACAAAGAAGGTATTTATCAAGTGACAATAGTAAGACCATTGAAAATCATAATTTGATATCTGAAGAGATAGTTGCTGTAATTTGTATTGAATAAGCTTCAATAATTGTTTACCATGATCATCATGTTCATTATAAAGGGCGGTTTGATTCTCACATAATACGGCAAATAGTTCTGACGGACGAAATAAATGCTTTGCTTGATCCAATAGGATAAATTCGATATATGGGATAAGCTGCGTTTCTTCTTCGATGATGTGTTTCCTAAAATAGCTGATAAACTGATTCATCAAAATACAAATGGTATTGGTTTTATTAGATGTATCAATGATGTTGTGATGGACAGTATTCAGCTGCTCTAACTTTTTTAAATAGTGATGATTGTAAAATTGATGAGATTCCTTGATATAAAGTAAAATTTCTTCAATAGATATATCCGAAAAGGAATCATCAGGTTTATAAGTAGGATCGGAAAACAGAAGAACAAGTTCCACTACCAATGCATCAGAAAATTTAGAACGCTGGCACCATTCTAAAAATGGGACATCTTCTTCATCAGACGGAATAAGTAATCTATCTTCCAAAAACTTCCGTTGATATTGATCGGAGATCACTATACTGACCATTTCATCTTTAAAAGGATACATCACTTTTAATTGGTTTTTGAAATATTAAACTGTACGCCACCATAAGCACTAATGCCATCCGAAGGGATAATGCCCGGCCCCGGATAGCCGGATGCTCTTCTGGTATAGTAATGATTGTTGGTTAAGTTGTTGATGCCCGTTTCGAAGGTGAACCATTTCCATTCATAGCTTAAGGATAGATCCAGTACATAATAAGAAGGAATGATACCATCTACCGCATTTGGCGTTTCAATGGCATTTGTAGCATCTGTAAAATGTTGATGAGTATAACTGTACTGTACTGCAGCATCAAAGCCCTTCCATCCGAAGGTTAACCCGGTTCGAAAAATATAAGGCGGAACCAATTCTACTTTTTTGCCATCAAAGGCACTGTTGTCTGAATTTACGTAAATGGAATTCACATAGGAAAAATTGGTAAAGAGTACCAGGCTTAAGTCATTGGACGCTTTTTCCGAATAACTTAAAAGGTCGGTTTCTAAAAACAATTCAATTCCAATGTTTCTTGCATCGGATATATTGGTGCGCAGTCTGACAGCCCGTTCTACCAAAATCGGATCGGGAACAGTGGTAAAAACATCGCCGATCTTATCCTGATATTTTAACACAAAAAAGGAAAAGTCATATCGAAAACCTTTCCAATTGCCTCTCAATCCCAAATCGGCATTAAAACCCTTTTCATCTTTTAAGTTTTCATCCACAGCAGCATTTGGATTGATCACGCGTATGTCATTAAAATTGATGGCTCTATAATTTTGTGAAAAGTTGCCATACAACTCGACCATTGTTTTGGGCTTGTAACTGATGCCAATGCCGGCTAAAACTATAAAACGATTATTGTGCTTTGACTCATCTATTCTTACATCCTGCAATACATTTCCGGCGCCATCTTTTATAATGTTTCTGTAGTAGCCTTCTGCCAAAGTATTGATGTATTCTAAGCGAACACCCGGCGTAATACTCCATTGATGGTTTATATTGAAAATATTCTCAGAGAAAAGTGCCCAATTGACGTTGGGAAAACGATAATCCGACAGCAATCCGTCTTCGTTATAACCAAAACTGGGTTCACTTCCATCGTCTCCCAAACCTTGTCTTCTTACGGTTAAACCACGGTATAATCTTGTGCCAATCAGAAAATTGGCCGTTTGATGTTTGATGTTGTAGCGATGAATGACTCGCAATTCAGATCCAAAGTTGTAGAAATTATCCGTCAGGTAATCCCGCTCGCCACCACCGTCGGCTCTATTGATTGCCTGTAAATTGCCCAAGGCATCTCTGCTGCCTATCAGACTATAGTTTCGCCAATTCAATTTTGTTTTTTCGGTCAACTGAGCATCGAATGTAATGACGGGCATATTCCACACTACTTCAAACCAATTTCGTTCTCTATTCGATTGTTGCGGATTGTCCTCAAATTGAGCATCCGTTAAACCACCGGGTTGATGTGCCAAATATTTCATGCCGGAATATTCAATCCCAAGGGCAATGTTGGCATTCGCTTGAAAATTCAGTGCCACAAAGTTGTTGTTGGCTTTAAAATCGGAATTACAACGCCAACATTCACCGATGGTATATCGATTGTAGCCGTAGTAGTTCAGTTTTTTATAAGTGCCGCCAATACTAGTAAAATTGTTATAGAACCCTATGGAATTGTAGGATTGATGGGTGGTAAAACCAACTACTTTGTCTTTAGCGCCTTGCTTCATTTTAAAGTTGACCATCCCGCCAAACTGAGTGCCGTATTGCAATGACGAAGCGCCACGCACCACTTCCACGCGTTCCACCGCCTGTAAGGCAGGGGTGTAATAACTCTCCGGATAGCCCAGCGGATCTGCAGAAATATCATAGCCGTTTTGACGGGTGTTAAAGTTGGCATTACGATTGGGACTCAAGCCTCTGGAGGCCACACCGATTTGCAATCCGGCGCAATCACTTTCCCAAATGTTGGCACCTGAAATTCGGGCAAAAATTTGTCGGGCGTTGTTGGATGATTTATTGACAACCAGATCGTCTAATACAATCACTTCGCTTTTCTTAGCGGCATAAATGGAAACGCCTTCAACCGCTTTCAGTGTGGTAAAACCATGTGTCTTTTCCGATTTTCCTTCTATTAAAACTTCATCCAGATCTTTGTTCAAAGCTTCCAAGGTAATTTCAAGATAAACATCTTCGGAAGCGAGTGAAACTTGTTGGACGACTGTTTTGTATCCTTCTTTGAAAAAATTGAGTACATAATCTCCTGTTGCCAGTTCTTCAATGCTGAATTCACCCTTTTTATTGACTACATAAAAATCACCGCCAATGATGATCTCAACATTAGTTAGCGCTTCCCCATTAACATCATTGACTTTTCCGCTGATGGTTTGACCTGATAATGTGACTGCCAGCAATAGGAATATGGATAGTATGAGGAAATGTCGCTTCATTATCTATTGTCGGCAAAAGGTAAAACCCACTTTTTTGGTTTGAGATTAATAGCTTCCTTGGAAAGATCTATGGTAGGATCAACGATCAACTTACTTTTCCTGCCGTTCAAGGTTACATACGATTCCACCCTGATCTCAGGATCGGCAATTCCTTGTTTTTGGTATTCCTTATCTAAGAAATGAGCAAATTGCAGGATCATATCCGGTTGGAATGCCATTTGTTTTTCCTGATGCGGTGCCAGGTATTTTTTAATATCTATCTGAGCTTCTTTATTTCTAGAAGGATCTTTGACATAAAAGGTAGCATGCCCTGCTTTTTCCATCAACATTACCCTCCAGGAAAAACGATATCCCTGCTCTGTCCAAAATAGATTGCCATTGTACAAAATATATCTCCATGGCAGTAAAAGTTGAATGATGAAAAATAGCGTAAAACCAATAGTCAATGCTTTTTGATGGACGGGTTGATAAACTTTTTTAGCTGATGCAATATGTGCTGTTGAACCTTTTGAATGAAAGAACTCTCTTATTCTTTCCAGAATTTTTTGGTGCCATTGAGGCGAAAAGAAGATCAATGTGGAAAGGATCATGATGTAAGGAAACATTCCAATCGGGAAAAGCAATCGGGTGAGCAGATGAAAGACAATTACAGCTACATACGCTAACACTCTTGTTCGAGAAAAGAGCAGTAGAAAGGGTATGAAAAGATCATACGCCGCACCTGACCAACTGAACGCATACGCCACCCATTCTTTCGTCAATAATTCACCAATGATCGGAAGGTCTGCATGTGCAGGTAACCAGATCTTTAACGGCATGGCATGGATCAACCAATCGGTGTTTAGTTTGGCTGCACCGGCATAAAAATAAACAATGATCAATTGCAATTTAAAGATGTTGATACACCAAGCCGGAATGTTATCCAAGCGAATATCCGGACGGCGAATGGCATCCAAAGAAAAAGCCCCATTGGCCGGTACAAAACACAGTAAAAAAGAGATAATACTTACAAAATAATAGTGATTGAGATAGGTGCTCTTGTCGAGCAGTTCAACGTAGGTAAAAAAAAAAAAAAATACCCATG
>JAGQYH010000269.1 GCA_020436175.1 Bacteroidota bacterium | reverse complement strand
TAACGGTACAGGAGGAAACAATATCGCCTTGCAATTGGTCATTGATGGTTTAAAAATGACAACTTGCAATCCAAGTTTTGTGAGCGGAAGAGATGCTATATTGGCGGCAGACCAAATCAACAATAATGGTGCAAACACTTGTTTGATCTGGGAAGTATTTGCCCGTAGAGGCGTTGGCGTAAATGCCAGCACAGGGGCCTTTTTTGTGGTAGGCGATGAAATTGAATCCTTTGAAGTGCCGGAATGTGCCGAGCCGTTTTTTGCCAATTTTGAGCCAAGCGTACGCGTTTCTTGTGATGGTATCATTGAGTTTACGGATCAATCCATAGGAGAACCGCTTTCTTATCACTGGGATTTTGGCGATGGAGATACCGCCATTACTGCCAATCCAACACATACTTATGAAAGTTCGGGTACATACACAGTCACGCTTACCATTGCTAATGAGAATAGTTCATCAACTGAAACCAAAACCAATCTAATCACGGTGATTTTGTTAGATCCGCCAACGGTTGGTCTAGATTTACAAGGTTGCGCAGGCGATACATTTGCTTTGACTGCGGACAGCGATAATGATCTGATTTGGTTTAATGACAATAACGAACAGGTAGGCACCGGAAATCCTTTTATTACTCCAGCACTAAATTCCTCCACATCATTTTCAGTAGCTCAAGTTAAAACGGTTAGTGAGGTGCAATGTGTCAGTGACCGAAGTACAGTTGAAATAGATATTGCGGATGCCAACTTCACCTATCAATTGAATGGCTCCGGTATTGAATTGACTGACCTATCCACCAACGCTACCAGTTGGGCATGGGATTTTGGCGACGACATTACTTCCGACCAACAAAATCCAACCCATATATATTTGTTACCGGGAATTTATGTGTTGGAATTATCCATTAATAACGGACAATGTAGCCAAATCCAAATTGTTGATCTCTCCACAGTAGGCATTTTGGATGACTTCAAAGCTTCAGGAATTGATTTGATCCCTAACCCTGCTAAAAACAGTACTATTCTAAGATCGGGTATGACCATTCCAAAGAATGCCATCATCCAAGTGATCAGTACAGATGGTAAAATAGCGAAGGAAATGGTTCTGACAAGCAGTCAAAAGCAAGTGGAAATCAACATCAAGGATCTGCCAAATGGTGTTTATTCCGTTATTGCTTTATACGAAAACAGATCCATCATTCAAGAAAAGCTAGTAGTGCTAAGAAGATAGGAAGACAGTAATAATTTGGCAAATGCTTTATTTAAGGAAGACCTTAAAAGCATCACCTGTCCTCTAATTATTACGCAAATATTAAGCATTGTATTTTACCAAACGGTTGTTTGGTAAGCTTTATATATTACACTATTTTAGCAAAGGTATTTTACTAAAATAATTTTGTGCCAAAACAAAAAGTAAGCGAACAATTTATTCTGATAGAGTCTATGAAATTATTTAGACGAAAAAGCTATCACAATACCTCAATGGCAGATATTGCAGCGGCTTGTGGTTTACTAAAAGGCAGCATCTACCACTATTTTCCCAGCAAGGAAGCATTAATGAAAGAAGTGATCGAACACATGCACGATTTCTTCAACAAGGAGGTTTTTTGTTATGCCTACGATTCCAAACTCAATCCACAGGAAAGAATGGAAGCTATGTTCAAAGCTTCCAAAAAAATCTATTTATCGGATGAAGGCGGTGATGTATTGGGTAATATTGGTGTAGAAACAGCCATCGTTATTCCTGAGTTTGCCGATCAGATCCAAAAATTCTTTTTAGATTGGCTCAAAGCATTGGAAAATGTTTACCTACAGATCACTCAGCCTTATGAAGCCAAACTATTAGCCGAACAAACGGTAACAGAAATTGAAGGTGCCGTTATGCTGACCAGAATTTTTAAAAACCCCAAATATTTAATAGAAGCCAATAAACGAATCAAAGACCGTTTTGCTTCATTTATGATTGCAGAGGCAGAACGTTTAAACAGATAACAATTTATTTCATCAAAAACATCAACTATAAATTTACAATATGGACACAGTTTTAGAAAAGCAATCCCAAAAAGGGGTTAAAACAAAATCTAAAAGAGCTATTAAAAAAGTAGCGGTTTTAGGTTCAGGAGTAATGGGTTCAGGCATTGCCGCCCACTTCGCTAACATTGGTTTAGAAGTTCTTTTATTGGACATTGTCCCTTTTGATCTGAAAGAAGAAGAGAAAAACAACAAAGCGGCAAGAAATCGAATTGTTGAAGGAGCATTGAAAGCAGCTTTAAAATCCAAGCCGGCACCTTTTTATGACAATGAATTTGCCGGCAGAATCACTACCGGTAATTTCGATGACGACTTACATCTTATTAAAGATTGTGATTGGGTGATTGAAGTGGTTATCGAGCGCTTAGACATCAAAAAACAAGTTTTTGAAAAAGTTGAAAAACACAGAAAAACAGGCTCACTGATCACCTCTAATACTTCCGGCATTCCGATTCACCTTATGACAGAAGGAAGAAGCGAGGATTTTATCACTCATTTCTGCGGAACACACTTTTTTAATCCTCCAAGATATTTGCGATTATTAGAGATCATCCCGACGCCTCAAACTGATCCTGAAGTGGTTGACTTCTTGATGGAATACGGTGATAAATTCTTAGGCAAAGAAACTGTACTTTGTAAAGACACTCCGGCTTTTATTGCCAACAGAGTTGGTGTTTATGCGATGGCTAAGATCTATCAATTAACGACAGAATTGGGATTATCCATTGAAGCCGTTGACTTACTAACCGGTCCGGCTATCGGTCGACCTAAAACAGGAACATTCAGATTAGGAGATTTAGTGGGACATGATACTGCTGTGAAGGTAATGGCAGGAATTAAAGATAACTGTCCGAATGATGAGCAAGCCAGTGCTTTTGATACACCAAAGTATATGGACTTCCTTTTGGAAAATAAATTCTACGGCAATAAGTCAAGAAAAGGATTTTATTATAGAGATGAAAAGAGAAACACATATGCTCTTAATCTTGAAACCTTAGAATACGCACCGGCAGACCGACCAAAGATCGGAAGTTTAGCAACAGCTAAAACCTTTGATGATCTTGGAGGAAAGATCAGATCATTTGTAAAATCTGACGACAAAGGAGCCCAGTTAGTGAAAAGATCTTTAGGGGGACTATTCGCTTATGTTTCCAACAGAATCCCTGAAATATCAGACAATCTTTATGCCATTGACGATGCCTTAAGAGCAGGTTTTGCCTGGGAAGCAGGTCCTTTCGAATACTGGGACATGGTGGGCGTT
>JAGQYH010000268.1 GCA_020436175.1 Bacteroidota bacterium | reverse complement strand
ATGTCATTGAATTTTTAGCCATAGACAATGTAGAACTGTCCGGTAAAGTAATGATCAACGGCAAGTCAGATTTGACGGAACAATTAGAGGGGGAAAATGTGATCATTTATGTCGAATTGAAACCTACTCCTTTTATAGGTATCAGTGGTGATGGCTTTTTTGTATTCCATATCGGACAACTAATGGGAACACAAATGCAACTGAACGACACGTTGGAAAGAAGTCAGGATTTAAGCCTCAACTACCCGATCGCTTACCATAGACAGATTACGCTTTTACATGATGCCGGTTATAAAATATTGGGCACAGAAGACTTGAAAATGGCTGTTGGCCAACCGGAAAACATGTTTTTCAATACATTGGTACAAACCGCTCCGGGCAGGGTGGAGGTAGACATTCAAGAGGACTATCGCTTTTTAACAGCAGATCAAGCCATTTACCCGAAATTCAAAGAAACAATCAATGCAGCGGCTGCATTTCAACATAAAAGTATAGAAGTGATTTTGGAGTAAGGGAAGTCAAAGACTTGTTAGGTATTAAAAACAAAGACCTTTCAGGATTTAAAATCTAGAAGGTCTTAAATTTCGAAATCTTCTCTTAATTTTTAGATGCCCTTATTACTTTTGCTACGGCCAAAACCTTAAATAGATACTAAACCACCTATTAAAATTAGAGCAATTCCAAAAAATTTAACTGCATCTCTCAATTCTGTATTAACAGAATAGTCTTGTACGAATAAATCTTCCGAAGTTAATGTTACAATTAGTGTAACTATTCCAAAGACTAGAATTATTGCACCGGTTTGAATTCGATCTTTGTTCATATCAGTTGGTTCTGTATTATCAAATCAATATTGCTAAATATCTATAATTCACTATGGCATTACACTAACAATTAAATAAAACCTATTTTATTTCCAATTCTAAGTTTGTACTAATATATGAAATCTAATTTATTACTATTGTTTTTAATGTTATCTTTTGTCGAAAGTATCTTTTTATAGACCTTAAAGTATTTAAATTCTCAATAAAAGGTCTTGAAAGTATTTTGAAAATTATTTGCTGCCATCATTTCATAGCAGATCATCACTTTACTTCAAAATCTTAAAAGACTTCACAAACTTGTCAGTAGCTTTTTGATCCCAGGTAGCTTCCGGGGCAATCACCACTACTTGATATTGTATTTGTCCCACCATAACCACATGATATTGTACCTTGGCTTCTTCGGTGGCCATTCGAATAACGCCTTTTAATCCGGTATTTTTCTTCACTTTCCATTCTGTTTTCTGCAAAATGGTGCCATTCAAAATGTTGTTGAATTCTTCTAACGACACTTCCGACAACCCCATTTTATCTTCCAACTCTACTTCGTGAATGGTATAGGCGGCAAAAAAGGTTTGTTCGCCCACAACAGCGGAATACTTTACAGTTAAACCGTCGTCTGTCTTGGTATATTCAGCAGGAAATTTAACCGACATTTTGCCTTGTGAGGAAATTAGTTTCTGTGCATGAACGGTAGTAGTAAAGGCAGTAGAAAATACGACAAAACCGATCATTAATAGTGCAAAAGGAGTGTGTTTCATTTTTGATATTTTAGTTAAATGTAATGATTCGCCATTTCATCTAATAATGCAAATGGTCTTGTCATAAATATTTTGGTATTCAGGTGTAATTTTCAAATTGCTGCTGCCAATTGTAGGCCTTGAATTGTAATTGAACAGTACTGTCAGACACGATCTTTCTTTCTGCTAAAAACTGTTTGATACCGCTAATGCCTCCAAAGTCGCCTCTGAACCAACTAAAAATAGACGTGACCTGCGCCACATTTTTATCGGCATCATAACTGCATTCCTGTTCCAGAAAATTTTGAGAAGCCATGTCTAGTTCTTGCAGAACATTTTCCGGCGTATAATATCGAATGGGCGGACAGCTGACCGCACCGCAATTCAGGGCAAAATGGATGCGAGGATCGAGTTGATGTACTTGTAACGCTTTTTCAAATGCCGAAGGAAAGGGATTTTTGATGTATCCCAAACTCCATTTAAAAGTAGATCTTCGCAGCATATCGTGTTCCATATCATCCAAACTCATGCGATGCCCGGCAATGGTAAAATGTCGTCCGAAGAACAGCTTGATCTTGTTATTAAAAAGGTGTGGCGATTCCTTCACTTTAATTTGAAAAAAGGCATTGTACAGGTTGATCCAAAAGGCCAATCTTTGTTCTTGCGTAATCAATTCTTTTTTAAGGACATCAACAGACAATTGGGCTATTTCCGCTTGAAGTGCCGAATAGCCTTTGTCGGTTTTGACAAGAAACAAGAGTTGTTGAGCAAGTTCGGTGGCAGACATATTTAAAAGTAGCGAAAATAACGCAGGAAATAGATAAGCCTTTCTGACTTTAAATGAGTTTCCGATTCGTTGTTGTATCGATCTGCCATAAAAAAAGCCATTCCGATCATTCGAAATGGCTTGAATTTGTTCGTAGCGTTCATTTTTAATTGAACTGTAAGGATCTTCTGACCGGGTAAGGTACTTGGATGCCTGCTTTACCTAAGGCGGCTTTCACATTTCTGTAAGTGCCGAAATACACATCCCAATAATCATCTACGGTGGCGTGTGGCCGTACACAAAGTTTCAATCCGCTTTCATCAAAGCTTTCAATTTCTACATACGGTGCCGGATCGGTCAAAACTTTTGGTGTTTCCAATATGGCATTCATAATGATACCTCTAACCGATTCAAAATCACTTTCATATGGTATGTGCACATTCAAGTCCACCCTTAAATAATCCAATGTGGAGAGATTCGTAATGATGCCGCTGGTAGCAATGGAATTGGGCATAATAATTTTCTTGTGATCCAATGAAGTGATCAAAGTATTGAAGATCTGAATTTCATCCACATGTCCTAATTGGCCTTGCACATCAACGAGGTCGCCCACTCGGTAAGGTTTAAAGATCAGGATCATTACACCGCTGGCTAAATTGCCCAAACTGCCTTGCAATGCCATGCCCACGGCTAAAGTAGCAGCACCTAAAACGGCAATAAACGAAGTGGTTTGTACACCAATGATGCTGGCCACACTTAACACCACCATGATCTTAATGCCTACACTAACCAATGATGCCAAAAAGGGTTGAACGTCCTTGTCAATATGGGATTTGGCCATTTTCTTCTTCAGAATTCCGGTCACTTTTCCGGCTATCCAGAAGCCGACGATCAAAGAAATAAGAGCCAGTAATACTTTCGGTGCGTACGCCATGCCCTGTTCGATCCATGCGTTGAGGGAAGTCATGATCTTTTCATTCATAA
>JAGQYH010000267.1 GCA_020436175.1 Bacteroidota bacterium | reverse complement strand
ACACTGATATCACCATCTACTCCAACTTTTTGAAGTTTATCTAATTGAATGAGTAGATCGGCAATAGGTTGTTCAAAATCTAAGAATACCATACATTCGTTATCATAAGCATCAAGCCGCAAGTTACAATTTTGTGAGCATACAATTACCTATTCTCTATACAGCAGAATGTGTATATCTTTTATCTGTGGAATACTTTTATAAAAATTGAACAATAAGAATAAGTGATGATGAAGTCTAAAAGCATCCGCATTTAAAAATGTTGACGCATGTTTCTTATATGTAAATTTAATGTAAATAAATATGATAAATTATTTATATTCAATGGATGCTAACCACACGAAGTTTGTTTATTAGTCTATTGCTGGCCATTTTGTTATCCTGCCAGCAAGCCACCGTAATTGAAAACAATCAATGGTCGTTATCCGATGCTCATTTTAATGAGTTACTGGAAATGTGTAACGTCAATACCTTAAAAACATATGACGAGTTTGGCGAGCGATTGGAGCGAATTCAGGATATTTTTGCTTCCAATAACGATCCCAGAGGAGCATTTCCAACCGTTTACAAAGCCATCACCGATGCAGCATTGGCCTCAGTATTGGTGGACGATTATGACGATGCTGCTTTTATCGAACAGTTCGGTTTAGATTTCAGTAAATCGTATTTGCACTTTTTGGAACAACATCTTTTAAATCGGCCATTAGAGTATCATTGGGAGTTATACTACCGCCATTGTAAAGAGAATGCCAATATTACAAGGTTGGTGGTGGAGGGCATCAACGGACATTTAACCATTGATCTAACCAGATCTTTGGCGGCCATTGGCATTGTCCGAGACAACTTGGACGATTGGATTTTGGTGGGTGATAAAACAGTGTTGTCTGTTCCGGGTTTTTTAGAAGAATTGCAATCGGAATACAATACAGATGCTTCTGAATTATTCCATGTTTATTTTATTGGAGATATTATCGACGAGATTTTTGGTGATGGCACAGCCGTTAATTTTGGTTTTAATTTGTTGCGATTAGATGCATTTGAAAACGCAATCAAACTTCAGCAACCTGAAAAAGCAGAGCAAATTGAAAAAAATATGAGGAAAGCATTCTATGAAAGAGAAAATATTATTGCCTTACTCGATGAGATGAATTTGACACCATAAAAAAAGAGTTAGAAGTAATTCTAACTCTTTGAGCGGTCCGGACGGGACTCGAACCCGCGACCCCCTGCGTGACAGGCAGGTATTCTAACCAACTGAACTACCGAACCAATTTTCTAATCTCAAGTAAATGAGATACCGACAACAGTCGGTCATTGTAGAAATTGTAACGCTTTTTGAAAAGCGTGCGCAAATATATTACTTTTTAAATTTAATAACCAAGAAAAGGTATCTGCAATTGATAAATATTTAATGTTGCTCAATTAGAACTGCTGCTCATCCATTTTCTACTTAGGTGTAAGACTGATTGCTCATAACAAATTGGAAATATTACAACTAAATTTTCTATTTTAGAATGGTCTGTTACCATAACTCATCAGTATGATCAATCTGCACTACCAACAACCATCCAATACTTCATTAGAAGCGTTTAGGCAACAATCAGACCCGCTGGCTGATCAATTGATTCAAGATTTGTATCAAAATTTACAACCCAAAGACATAGGTCGATTATTTCAAAACTTTTTATCTGACATGAAAGATATCAAGTATGATGTGTTGCCTAAGGAGATGCAGAACTATTTCAAACAAAATCAGGCTTATCCGGATTGGGTGGATTGGGTGAAGATTGAACAGGCTGGAAAATTATTTTTGCAGATTGGACCGGAGTATGCCATTGCTTTATTGTTTCGCTCTCTGCCCGTAGGTTATGTCTCTGCCAATACAGTAAAGGTTTTAACCTCAACCGGATATTTGGCCAAAGATGTTAAGTCCGGTACGGCTAAAAGATTGCTGGAAACTACTCAATTCATCATTGATGTAATGGGAACTGATGCCATCCGACCCAATCAGAGAGGGTTAAAGAGCATTTTGAAGGTGAGGTTTATTCATGCCATGGTGCGTTATCATCTTTTAAAACATGAGTGGGATTCCGGCCGCTATGGGATTCCGATCAATCAGGAAGATATGGCCGGTACCATATTGACTTTTGGAGTGGGAGCCATTATTGGTTTGGAACGAATGAATGTAAAGATTACAGCTGACGAAAAGGATGCCTTGGTGCACTTTTGGTCGGTGGTTGGTCATTTTATAGGTGTGGAGGCAAAAATAAATCCATCAACATATAAAGAAGGCAGGCAACTGTACTTGCAAATATTGGAGCGGCAGGCTGTTCAATCGGAAGACGGATTAGTGCTGACCAAAGCACTGTCTAATTTTGCAAAAGGCTTTTTGGATTTTGATCAGGCTCCCCATATTCAGGAACATTTGATAAGATACCTTATTGGCAATAAAAAGTATAGTGACATGCTCGGATTGCGCCGTCCGGATACATTAACTGAAAAAATTACTTTCAATGGCTTTATTGGTTTTTTAAAGACAATGAACAGTATCAGAGGTAACGAGTTGATCGACACTTTGACGAAGCCTTTGAGCAGGATTTTTGCCACCAAGCTGTTGGATTATTTTTACAATGAGTTCGAATTAAAGATCAATTTTCCAAATGAGATTAGAGAACATTGGGGTATCTATGAAGATCGCAATCGTTCTTTCAGCAATACCTTTGAGCAACTAATAGCACAAACCGCCTCAAAACTATCCTTAGGAGCCATAAAATTTCGATAGATTAGATAATGAGTTTCTTCAAAAAACTAATATCGCCGGAGCCATTGCCCTATGATTTCAAAGATTGGGAAACAGCAGCCTTTAATGATAAGGTTAAAATGGTTTGTCAGGCATGGGCGATTCAGGGGTTTGGCGCTCCTTTTTCAACTTTTCTCTTTTACGTTTTTAAAATCGCTTTTTATGTATTCATGTGGTTCTGGTTTTGTTCCTTTTCCACAGAACTAGGCACCATATCGGAAGTAGGGCAGTGGTGGTTTCAAACGGAAGCCATCAGTAAGGCAATTCTATGGACAGCTTTGATAGAAGTAATTGGTTTGGGTGGCGCTAGTGGACCATTAACCGGACGATATGTGCCGCCATTGGGAGGGATCACTTATTTTATTCGACCCGGAACCATTAAGGCACCTATGTTTCCTAAACTTCCTGTGATAGGGAATGATCATCGAACAATTGTGGATGTAGTCTTGTATGTTGCACTGCTGTTTGTTTTGTTCAGATTATGTTTGGCACAACAGGTGGTTCCGCAACTATTATGGCCTTTA
>JAGQYH010000266.1 GCA_020436175.1 Bacteroidota bacterium | reverse complement strand
GACCGTTTAAGTGCTCCCGACATAGAGTAAAAACCTCCGGTAGTTTTATCATAATTCTCCGGTTGCCAATCGGGATAACCTTTAAGTGTATTGAAATCATTCTCTAAATAATCGCAAGGTGACATTCCCTGTTCTAAAGCAGCCAAATATAGAATAGGTTTAAAGGTAGAAGCCAACTGTCTTCTGGTAGTGTTCTGATCATATGGTTGCGTATTAAAATCTATTCCGCCTATATAGGCTTTAATGGCACCGGTAGCCGGATCCAATGCTACAAAACCGGCATGGAGTAAGGTCATGGATTGTATAATACTGTCTCTGATCGAAAGATTATCCGTATAACTGCTGTCCCAATCAAAAACGTAAACATTCCTTTTTTGATCGGCCATTTCAGTTAGCCCCAACCGAACCAATTCCTTATCCGATAAGGATTGTAATTGTTGCTTTCCAAGCTCTGTAGCATACTGTTTCCTCAACCGCTTTTGCATTACGCTCAAATGTTCGTGATAGGCTGCTAAAGCATACTTTTGTAATTGTAAATCTAGACTGGTGGTAACAATCAAACCATCCTTTTTCAGATCATAAACCTTTCCGGTCTCCTTTTCAATTTGCTCGAAAATGTATCGGGCTTCCCGCTTCACTTGAATCAGATAATAATTGGCCGGACCTTGGGCATCCAAATTCAGATAATCTAAATCCAATGACAAACGCATTAAGGAATCTGCCACCGCTTTATCAATGTATTTGTATCGTTGCATTTGTCCCAACACCACATTTCTTCTACTGACAGCGTTTTCAGGATGTAATCGTGGATTGTAATATGTATTGGCTTTTAATAACCCCACTAAAACTGCTGATTCCTGAATATTCAAGTCTTTGACCTCTTTATTGAAGAAGCGTTGTGCCGCTGCTTCTATGCCAAATATATTCTCTCCGAAAGGAACAGTGTTGAAATATAGTGTCAGAATATCTTCTTTGCTGTATACTTTTTCGAGCCGCTGCCCCATCAATGCTTCCTTCGTTTTGTTGATGATCATCGGCCCGTTTCTTCCAATTATATTTTTGGACAATTGCTGATTGAGGGTACTGCCTCCACCGGCACTTCGCTGTCTTAGAATAACGGTTTTGAATAAGACTCTTAGCAAACTGCGGGTATCTACACCACTATGACTAAAATATCTGGCATCTTCCGTCGCAACCAATGCATTCTTTAAATGATCGGGGATTTCTTCAAAACTCACATTGGTTCTGTTCTCCGTAAACACTTTGCCTATCGGTTTACCCTCCTCCGACAAAATAACGGATGCTACTTCGTTTTTGAAATCTCTTAGTTCTTGTTCACTGTATAAATGACCAAAAACATTTTGATTTACGGCAAAAATAAAAAGTATAAAGAGGACCATTAAAATGACTGAAATGTAGCCACCATACACCATCAGCTTTCTTAGCATAGATTGTTTTCGCTTTCGTTTCCGTTTCAAACGTTTTGTATTTTTTAAATATTGCTGAAAAATATAGTGTTAACGCACAAATTATCTTAACCCATTTAGTAGTTAATACCCATTGTTGGATTTTGCACTTGAGTTTGCATTTGAGCTTGAACTTGCGCTTGCATTTGAGCTTTAAAAAACTACTTCCTTTTGTTTTTCTTCTTTTTTGTTTTTTGATAAGCTTCTTCTGCTTCTATCAGTTTCATATAATCATTACTGCTCTCATCTGATAGCAATTGCACATCTAAGACATCCTGTTGGCTAACTTCTAATACGGCAATCGGCTTACCCAATACTTCTTCAATAGCAGTCAGTTTATCCTTTTCATCTGCACTACAAAACGACAAAGCTCTTCCCTTATTCTTGCCCCTACCTGTTCGGCCCACTCTATGCACATAATTTTCAGCCAAATCCGGCAGATCGTAGTTGATGACAATATCCACGTCAGGAATATCAATGCCTCTGGCTGTAATATCAGTTGCGATCAACACCCGCTCTTTTCCTTTCTTAAATAGATCCAAAATGTTGGTTCTCTCGTGTTGATCTCTATCGCTATGAATTGTTAGAGCATTGATATTGACTCTTGACATGGCACTCTTCACCCTTTCTGCTCTTACTTTTGTTCTGACAAATACCAGTATTTTACTATCGGGATTTTCATTAATTATTCGCTCCAGAAAAAATCGCTTGTCATCCATTTCAATAAAGATCACGGCATGTTCCACATTTTTGGTCACAGGATCTTTGGGCGATATCTTTATTCGAATAGCATTCTGGTTGATAATGAGATAGGCCAATTTTTTAATTCTGTTATTGATGGTGGCCGAGAAAAAAAGTGTTTGTCGCCGCATGGGTAATTTTGCGGTCAGATCACGTATATCTTTCAAAAATCCGAGATCCAACATCAAATCTGCCTCATCCAATACCAAAATTTCCACTCTGTGCACACGTAAATGACCTTGGCTAATTAGATCAAACATTCTTCCCGGCGTTGCAATCAAAACATCAATACCATTTTCCAAATCGTCAATCTGACTTTCCTGTTCCACACCTCCATAAATGCCGAGAATATTCAAATTTGTAAACTTACACACCTGCTCAAACACCTCGGTGATCTGCATAGCCAATTCGTGCGTTGGCACCAAAACAATACACTTCACTCCATCAACCCTTCTCGCATTGTCTTTTTGCAACTGGAGTTTATTCAAGACAGGAATGGCAAATGCCGCCGTTTTACCGGTTCCGGTTTGTGCAATGGCCAGTACATCCTCGCCTCTCATAATGGGTGGAATCGCCCTATATTGGATATCGGTAGGCCGTTTAAATCCCATTGCAGCGATGCCTTTCATTATTTCAGGTGTGAAATTGTATTCTTCGAATTTCATTTTTTAATCCAATTATTCCATAAAGGTAGTTATACCATTTTTAGCAAGAGAAAATATAAGATGGTGTCTTTCATTTCATGTGATTTTGTAAATTTGGCGGCACTACCATCGGGATGTAGCTCAGTCCGGTAGAGTACACGTCTGGGGGGCGTGTGGTCGCAGGTTCAAATCCTGTCATCCCGACTTTTTTTGTTTGCTTCCCAACATTTATCACTTTTTCCGTATTTTAAGCAATATAAATGTCCATTTACAAAGGATGCCATAGTTAGAACCAATCAACTCTTGTAATGATAATTGTCATTTGATTTGATCCTAAATTGGTATAACTATAAGTTGATTAATAACCATTTAAACAACGAATTATGAAAAATTATTTTATGCTATTGGCGATAATAAGTTTTACGCTTTTTTCCTAAAAAAAGGGAGATGATTTAGTTTTAGGAGGAACGCCAACCCCTAT
>JAGQYH010000265.1 GCA_020436175.1 Bacteroidota bacterium | reverse complement strand
CTTACAACAGATATACGATTTTATTCAAAGCCAAGGTGGCGAAATAGATGCTTATGGAGGTCCTGATGAAGCGCATGAATCCTTCACTACCACGCAAAAAGCCATTAACTATGCCATGACTTCCCGTCTCACCACCGGGGGCATTCGAGGAAAGAAAAAACATATTGGGCAATTTCAGTTGCGGGGGTTTAACATGGGTATGAAAAAAACAGTTTTCGATGACCTAAACGGATTCAGTGAAATGGAAGTGGGTGAGGATATTGATCTCAGCATGCGACTTTGGGAAAAAGGTTATGCCGCTCATTTAATAGATAAAGCATTTGTGTATCACAAAAGAAGAGTGAGTTTGTCCAAATTCAGAAAGCAATTGTTTATGCATGGCAAAGGTAGAATTGATCTATATAAAAGGCATTCATCGGCATTAAAACTGGTGCATTTAATACCTAGTTTCTTTGTTTTAGCATTAGTAATCGGTTTCGTACTGGCATTGTTGAATAACACATTTTTATACCTTTTTACCTTTGGTATAGCCTTTCATTTATTGTTGCTTTTCCTAGATGCGGCCATGTTGAATAAAAGCATAAAAGTGGGTATTGCCGGAGCGGTGGCGGCTTATGTCATGCTGATTGCTTACGGTTGTGGCGTGATGTATAATTTTACAAAACGCATCATTTTTGGATATGAAAAGGAAAGCGAAAAGTCGATTGAATTGAAGAATTAACAAAAATCAACAACAATGGTATTGAACATAATTTTTGTTATTGTTGGACTGTTTGCGGTAGTGTGCAGTATAAAGAACTACGATTTTTTCTTTTGTAACAGTAAAGCAAAAATATTTGTAAAGTTATTTGGAAGAAATGGTGCCAGAGTCTTTTATATCCTGCTAGGAACGGGTTTAACTGTGTTTGGTGTCTTGTCTATTTTGTAATAATTACAACCCTTAGAATTTGAGTCATTATAATCCAAAACTCTAGACACTCGTAACTCTAAGTATTGTAGGCTCTCTTTCAATCCCTATACTCAAACAAATAATTATTTTCTTGTAGATATTGAATAGTGTCTATTACGCCTTCACGAATAGATTTTTGAGGCATCCAACCCAGACTTTTAATTTTGCTCACATCCAAATGAACAAAAGGAGAATCGCCTAACCACCCTCGGGAACCACCGGCAAATGTATAGTTTACGTTTTGCAAGCCTAATTCAGCACAAAGGATATCCGCCAGATCTACCACATTCATGTATTCGTGATGTCCTAAATTGAAAATGTTCGTTTTGTCATTGGCTTTATCAAAAGCGGTGAGCATGGCATTGACACCGTCCGAAACATTTAAATAGGATTTTCTTTGCTGTCCATCACCTAAAATGTGCAGCGTACTCGGATTATGGTGAAGCTTTTTGATGAAGTCGAATATGACACCGTGCGTATAACGTTTGCCAATAAATGAAACAAACCGGAAGATCCAGGAACGCATTCCGTAGTATTCACAGTAGGCTTGGATCATCGCTTCAGCAGCATATTTGGAAGCACCATACAAGGAGGTTTGAATAGGGGCAATATTTTCCGGCGTAGGAAACACTTCCGGCTCACCATAGACAGTTGCAGAACTGGAAAACAGGATGTTCTTAATGTTGTGCTTTCGCATGGCATCCAACACATTGTAGGTGGCGATGGTGTTTTGTTCAAGATCCACTCTGGTATTGTGAATGCCACCTCTCACATCGGCGTTGGCTTGAAAATGAACCACTACATCATGGCCTTCCATTGATTTTTCCAATAATGAAACATCCAGAACATCTGCTTTGACCAATTGAAAATTAGGCGAACCAAAATGGTGTTGTATAAACGATTCATGCCCTGTTACCAAACTGTCGTATACCGTTACCTTATGTCCACGTTGGATAACTTCGTCTGCTAAATTACTGCCAATAAATCCGGCACCACCGGTGATAAAAAATTTCATAATGTATTGTTTTCCTCCCTACCTGTTAGGTTCAAAGATAGGTTTTGAATTTAAACTGGAGAATTGAAATTTTCAATTGATCATTGAAACCGCACTTAAGCCTTAAACCTTTAGACTTAACACTTAATACTTAATACTTTTTACTTTACACGAGCATCATACTGGCCACCCATGGTACCATTTAAACTGCCTTTCAATAAATTAATGATGGCTTGTTTGATAGCGTGAAATATGGCGAGGTGTAAGTCTTCGGCAATTTCCATATCATTGATGTTAACATGAATCACTTCATCGGCCATTGCTTTGATTTTACCACCGGAGTATCCGCATAATGCCACCGTTCTGATGCCTTCTTGTAAAGCATAATCGAATGCTTTTACCACATTGGTTGAATTGCCGCTGCCGGAAATGCCGATCAATAAGTCTTGCGGTTGACCGAAATTTTTTAAGGGTTCTACAAAAATGTCGTCGTAGGAAATATCATTAGCGATGGCCATCATACTAGTGATGTTATCACTGAAACAAACCATTTTAAAACGATTCGGTAAGCCATAAGAAACACCTTTTATGAAATCTCCGCAAATGTGCGAAGCTGTAGAGGCGCTGCCGCCATTTCCAATAATATATATAGTGCCGTTGTTTTCATAACATTCCAACATGGCTTTAGCCACGCGATGAACGCTGTCTACATCAATGGTGTTGATTGCTTCCTGATGGCGCTTAAAATAATCGGCTATATTTTCTTTAGTATCCAATGTAAATTATTTTTGATCCTTCTCTTTCGAACTTAAATTCAAATTCTCTCAAGTGGTTTAACGCTTTTATCAACCCTTTTTGTTTCTTTTTCGGACAATAAAATAGCAAAAATCCCCCACCGCCGGCTCCCAGTAACTTTCCGCCCAATGCGCCATTTTTCATCGCCAAGTCGTAAGCGCTGTCAATTATTGGATTACTGATCTTATTCGCCAACTGTTTTTTGAGCAGCCAGTTTTTGTGCAATAGTTCACCCATAGCATCCACATTGCCTTTGTACAATTCATCTCTCAACGGATTTACCAAGCTCACCATTTCTTTTAAAATGGCTTTTTTATCGGATTTTTTGGTGTTTTCAGTTTGAGTAGCCAAAATTTTAGAAGCACTTCGTTGCGATCCGGTGTAAAACATCAATAAATTAGATTGCAATTCAATGTGGATGTCCTTAGGCAAAAAAACCGGTTCCACATTAACGGTTTCATCTCCATTGAATCTTATGATGTTGAAGCCACCATAGGCTGCGGCATATTGATCTTGTTTACCGATGGGTTCTTTCAACTTACCAATTTCCGTTTGGCAAGCTTCCAGAGCCAGTTGCTCTTTGGTAACGAATTGACGTTTTAAT
>JAGQYH010000264.1 GCA_020436175.1 Bacteroidota bacterium | reverse complement strand
TATTGGAAATACAGTTGCTAAAAGAATTTTAGATAAGGCAGGTGTGGATCATGATAAAAAGGTGAATGACTGGGATGATGATGAAGTTACTGCTATCAGAAATATCATTAGTAATGAAATGAAGGTGGAAGGAGCTTTACGTTCTGAAGTACAGTTGAACATTAAAAGACTTCAGGATATCGGAAGCTACAGAGGTATTCGTCATAGAAAAGGATTGCCGGTAAGAGGACAAAGAACTTCTACGAATGCAAGAACCAGAAAAGGTAAGAAGAAAACTGTTGCAGGTAAAAAGAAAGCAACTAAATAATAAATAGTACAACAAAAGTATAGTTGATGGCAACGAAGAAAAAAGTTAAAAAACGTGTAGTAAAAGTTGAAGCTGAAGGAAAAGCTTTCATCAAAGCAAGTTTCAACAACATCATTATTACATTGGCGAACAAAGAAGGTCATGTGATCTCTTGGAGCAGTGCCGGTAAGAACGGATTTAGAGGATCTAAGAAAAGCACACCTTATGCAGCTCAGGTATCTGCACAAGATGCCGCACAAAAGGCGTATGAGGCAGGTTTGAGAAGAGTGGAAGTGTTTGTAAAAGGTCCTGGAGCAGGAAGAGAATCTGCTATCAGAACAATTAACAATGCCGGTATTGAAGTAAGTGTAATTAAGGATATCACACCAATTCCACACAACGGATGCCGACCACCTAAAAGAAGAAGAGTTTAATAAATCAAGATAAAGCTATAATATAATGGCACGATATAGAGGACCGAGAACAAAAAAAGCAAGATCATTTGGAGAGCCGATTTTTGGCTATGATAAGGCTTATGAAAAAAGAAAGTACGGACCGGGACAACACGGTAACAATAGAAGAAAGAAGAATAAGTCTGAGTACGCTAATCAATTGAAAGAGAAGCAAGTGGCTAAGTACACTTATGGTTTATTGGAGAAGCAATTCTTGAACTTATTTAAAGAAGCTTCTAGACAAAGTGGTGTAACAGGATCTATTCTTTTGCAACTGTTGGAATTGCGTTTAGATAATACTGTTTTCAGATTAGGAATTGCGCCTACCAGAAGAGCAGCTAGACAATTGGTAACACATAAGCATATTACTGTAAACGGTAAAATTGCTAATGTTCCTTCGTTATCACTTAAAGTAGGTGATGTTGTTGGAGTAAGAGAAAAGTCTAAGGCAATTGATATGATTGTTGAAACAGCGGGATCTACCCGAACCAGCAAATATCCTTGGTTAGAGTTTGATGCTCAGAAATTGGAAGGTAAGTATTTAGAAGTACCGGAAAGAGAGCAAATTCCTGAAAACATTAAGGAACAATTGATAGTAGAATTATATTCTAAGTAATTTTTTCAAATTATTAAAAAAAGATAATCAATGGCATTACTGGCATTCCAAAAACCGGATAAAATAATATTACAAAAGGCAACTGATTTTGAAGGAACTTTTGAATTTGCACCACTAGAGCCGGGTTTCGGCGCAACAGTAGGGAATGCACTTAGAAGAGTGTTGTTGTCTTCTCTTGAGGGTCATGCAATCACAGCAATTAAGATTTCAGGAGTAGAGCACGAATTTTCAACCATTCAAGGTGTTATTGAAGATGTTACCGAAATTATCTTGAATCTTAAACAAGTGAGATTTAAGAAAATCATTGAAGACGAAGAAGTAGGTCCGGAAAAAATATTTTTATCCATTAAAGGAAAGGATAAATTCGTAGCCGGAGATATTGAAGCACATACCAACACTTTCGAAATTACAAATCCTGATTTAGTGATTTGCAACATGGAAACAAGTGTTCATTTGGAAGTAGAACTATCTGTTGGAAAAGGAAGAGGTTATGTTCCTGCTGATGAGCAAGTAACGGAAGAAGGTTTGTTGGGCGTAATTGCTATCGATTCGATCTATACTCCGATCAAAAACGTAAAGTATAAGGTTGAGAACACGAGGGTTGAACAAAGAACTGACTTCGAGAAATTGATCATTGATATCGATACCGATGGAACGATCCATCCTGAAGAGGCGATCAAAGAAGCTGCGAAGATAATGATTCAACACCTAATGTTGATCTCAGATGAGAACATCACTTTCGATACAGAAGAAACCAGTCAGGAAGAAGTGGTTGACGAACATGTATTACACATGAGAAAGATCTTAAAAACTCCTTTAGAGGATTTAGAACTTTCCGTAAGAGCATACAACTGTTTGAAAGCAGCTAAGATTGGAAGCTTGGCGGAATTAGTACACTATGACACTAACGATTTGTTGAAATTTAGAAATTTCGGTAGAAAATCATTGGTAGAGATTGAGCAGTTGATAACTGAAAAGGGATTACATTTCGGAATGGATCTCTCCAAGTTTAAATTAGAAGATTAATAAGAATAAAGTAGATCATTTATCATGAGACACGGTAATAAGGTAAATAACTTAAGCAGAAAAAAAGGCCACAGAAAAGCACTTTTGTCTAATTTGGCGAGCGCTTTAATTGAGCACAAACGTATTCAAACTACATTGGCAAAAGCTAAAGCACTAAGATTGTATTTGGAACCATTGATTACAAAGTCAAAGGATAATACCACACATTCAAGAAGAATGGTCTTCAAATATTTACAAAATAAATCTGCAGTACAGGAGTTGTTCGATAATGTGGCGGGTAAAATTGCTGACAGACCGGGCGGTTATTTAAGAATTATTAAAATTGGTGCAAGGCTAGGAGATGCTTCTGAAATGGCTTTGATTGAATTTGTGGATTTCAATGAAACTTATGTAACCGATAAGAAATCTAAGTCTACAGGTAAGAGAAAACGAACCAGAAGAGGAAAGAGTAAAACGGCTGATACAGAAACGGCACCGGCTCCTGAAGAAACAGCAGCACCGGTAGCAGAAGCAGCAGTAGAAACAGTGGTAGAAGATAAAATCGAGGAAGCGGAAGTAGCTGAGGAGCAATCTGATGATGAAAATAAAGAGGAGACTACTGCATAGTAAAATGATAACAGTTAAATGAATTATAAAAAGGATAGTGCTTTACGGTGCTATCCTTTTTTTATTTAAATTTCGAAATAATGGAACTAGCACAGGAAAAGAACGCAATTTTACTATTGGAAGATGGAACTTCTTATGAAGGGTTTGCCTGTGGAAAAGTAGGAACCACATTTGGTGAAATATGTTTTAATACCGGTATGACCGGCTACCAAGAGCTTTTTACCGATCCTTCTTATTCCGGTCAATTATTGGTTACCACCAATGTTCATGTCGGTAATTATGGAATTAAAAAGGAGGAAGATGAATCTGCTAGAATTCAGATTGAAGGGCTGATCTGTAGAAATTATACCAATCCATATTCCCGGCACCAAGCTACTTCTTCCATT
>JAGQYH010000263.1 GCA_020436175.1 Bacteroidota bacterium | reverse complement strand
AAGAGTGTCGGACCATTAGATTTTATTGTCAATATTGTTCCTCAGAACGCCTTTACAGCTATGAGTGATAACAAAATGATGTTGCAAGTCATCTTCATTGCCTTGTTTCTGGGTGTCAGTTTGCTATTGATAGATGGGCAGAAAGCGGAGCCATTAAAGCAATTTTTTGACTCCTTAAATGAAGTAGTGCTTAAGATGGTTGATTTGATCATGTTGATGGCACCATTGGCTGTATTTGCATTATTGGCTGATGTAGTGTCTACATCGGCTGATCCAGATATTCTTTTGGCATTACTCAAGTATTCAATGGTGGTTTCTTTAGGATTAGCCATCATGCTAGGCTTTTATTGCATTTTGATTACCGTAGTTGTTAAAAAATCGCCGTTGTGGTTCCTTAAACATCTAAGTCCGGCGCAATTGACTGCATTCTCTACCAGTTCAAGTGTGGCGACCTTGCCGGTAACAATGGAATGTGTTGAAGAACATTTAGGCGTGGATGGAGAAGTCGCAAGTTTTGTTTTGCCTGTGGGAGCTACTATCAATATGGACGGCACAAGTCTTTATCAAGCTATTGCGGCAGTGTTTATTGCAGAGGCTTTGGGATTCCCTTTAGATTTTATGGCACAGCTAACCATAGTGTTAACGGCGTTATTGGCTTCTATTGGTTCTGCGGGTGTTCCCGGTGCAGGAATGGTAATGTTGGTTATTGTTTTGGAGTCAATTGGTTTTCCTTCCGATAAATTAGCCATTGGTTTGGCATTGATTTTTGCCGTAGATCGACCATTAGATATGTTAAGAACGACCATTAATGTAACCGGCGATGCAACTGTGGCACTTTTAGTTGCAAAATCTGCCAATAAAATAGGTGAACCGCATGTAAAGAATTGGGACGATAATTATAATAAAAGTGCCTAAGGTATTTCAAATTTCAAGTGTCTCCGGTTGAATGAGAATGGATTGTTTGAAATGATGGCTTTTGTAATGTGCAATTTTATTACTTCAGGCATTTGTTTTCAAAAGCCATTTAAACTCCAATCATATTCATAGTAACCTTTGGTGTAGTTTAACGGTATTGGGATTTTTCTATGTTGATTAATGTATTGAATTACTTCGTCTATATTATCTCCAAAATCTCCTTGATACCATTCAAAGATCTGAGATAGCTCCACTTTTTTATTTTTGTTATCTACTCTGATGAAATGAGGGTTGTTTAACGCTGATGTAGTTAACTCTTGTAAGCGTTCGTTTAAGGAGTTAGGGAAAAATGCTTTTGTTGTAATCGGAGGGCAACCCTTACCGGCACAGACCAAAGCAAAATGTATTCTATTGTCGCCAAACTCTTTTCTTAGTTTGATATTTTCAATGTCATTGAGAGTTAATTCTTCGCCGGCAATTTTATGCGTTATTTCATCAAAAAAGCCCTTTACCTTTAAGGGATTGTCGACAGGAAAATTATTTATTATAGTTTTGATTACCAATATATTATAGCTATTTATATAAAATGAAGCTTTATATTCTTTGGGTCGTAGATCAAGAGTTGCATTCTCTATAATCTGAACCAGATTATTTAATTCGGTAGGGTTGTTTTTTATAGCGGTGTAATTCACCCCTTTCTCCGAAACATAAGTACTAAAAAATTTATCTGCCTGAATGGATAAGTCGTACTTATCAGTTTGTTGACCATTAAAAAAGTGGAAGATGAGTAGCAATCCTGTGAATAGGTTCATGAAAATACCTTTATAATCATTAGAACTTTAAAGAAGCTTAGTAGGTTCCAAAGGTACAGTGTTTTAAAAGCAAATTTGGATAAAATAAGTTAAATTAGACAAATGTCTTTGCATGTTAGACAAAATTCCATATCTTTGTTTGGAAGAATAATTGTTTCGCTATGCAAAATGAAAATTATAGAACAGATGATGCCAAATCGTCAAAGGTGTTTAATGAAGCATTAGCTAATTATGGAGATTTTGTTGCTGATGATTTTTCAATAGCAACACAAGCTATTGAAGGCGTTGATGCTAACTTATTTTATGACATGGTAGATATTACCGGTTTAAATAAAAATGTTTTAGCAGAGTATCTTGATATTTCTACCAAAACCTTGGAGCGGTATAAGGAAAGTCATAAGAAGTTAAATTCTTTTCGAAGTGAAATACTTTTAAAACTCGTCACTCTTTATAAAAAGGGTATTGAAATATTTGGAGATATACATTCCTTTAGAAGGTGGTTGAACAAACCTGCTTATGGTTTGGATAATTCAGTTCCTGCTAAGTTGATGGTTACTTCTACTGGTATTGATGTAATTATTGAAGAGTTGATCAGAATTGAATACGGAGATTTGGCGTAGCCTTTTTTACATGGAGATTTTCAGAATTACCCTGGCTAAATGGACAGATAAACTGGTTGCTTCCCGGAGACCTGCAAGATGGAATTCAAATGGAATGCAGATGATATATGCTGCGGAGAATCGATCACTTGCTTGTTTAGAGAATGTCGTTCATAGAGGCAGCGAGGGTTTGAATTTATTGTATAAGGTAATGGTGATAAGTATTCCGGATAGTTTGGAAATGGAGATTATTCCAAGTAGCAAATTGTCGGCTGATTGGAAAGATACTGCCAGATGTCCTGTTTGCAGGGCATACGGTGATGAATGGCTAAAATCTTTTAAAAGTGTTGTATTGCGCGTGCCTTCCGCTATTGTAAGAAATGAATATAACTATTTGTTGAATCCAATGCACCCCGATTTTGATCAAGTTAAATTGGTTAGAACTGAGGAGTTTCAATTTGACAAAAGAATAAAGGCTGCATTTGCCTAAAATAAAAGCGCCTCAAATACATTTTGAGGCGCTTGAAATATTATTTAACTATCAGTTAGAATTTTTCTAATCCCGAAAAGAAGAAATCTCCTTCGATTTGTGCATTCTCATCAGAATCTGATCCATGCACTGCATTTTCGCCAATGCTTTTTGCAAATCTTTTTCTAATCGTACCTTCAGCTGCTTCTGCAGGATTGGTAGCACCGATTAACTTTCTGAAGTCTTCTACTGCATTGTCTTTTTCCAAGATTGCAGCAACGATAGGTCCCGAAGACATAAATTCAACTAATTCACCATAAAAAGGTCTTTCCTTGTGTACTTCATAAAATTTACCTGCTTTTTCAGCGGATAACTTGGTGTACTTCATTGCAACAACTCTAAATCCGCCTTCTGTCATCATAGCCAATACTGATCCAATATTGTTTGCTTTTACTGCATCAGGTTTAATCATTGTAAATGTTCTTTTTCCTGCCATTTTGTTTTAATTTTATTCAATTTGGTTGCAAAAATAAGTAACTCCTTTTCGAATCACTCTTTTACAATATTATTTTTATTGAAAGTT
>JAGQYH010000262.1 GCA_020436175.1 Bacteroidota bacterium | reverse complement strand
CGCTTATAACCCCGTAGATTGGCATGCCTGGAACGATGAGACCTTGGCCAAGGCACAAAAAGAACAAAAATTATTAATCATTAGTATCGGTTATGCTGCTTGTCATTGGTGCCATGTGATGGAACACGAATCGTTTGAAGACAGCACAGTAGCTGCCAAAATGAACGGCAACTATCTATCCATTAAGGTCGACAGAGAAGAGCGGCCGGATATTGATATGATCTATATGAATGCCGCTCACATCATCACCGGAAGAGGCGGATGGCCTTTGAATGCCATTGCTTTACCGGATGGCCGACCGATCTTTGCAAGTACCTATTTTCCGAAAGACAACTGGCTGAAAGTATTAGACTACTTTACTGAGTTACAGAAAAATGATCCCGAAAAACTATTAGCGCAGGCCGAGCAGGTGACGCATGGGGTCCGACAAGTAGATCAATTACCTTTCGTAGATACATTGGATGATTTTAACCAACAAACACTGGATTCGATATGGGCGAACTGGCAGGGTAAAATTGATTATGTAGATGGTGGCAGACAAGGTGCTCCTAAATTCATGATGCCCAACAACTGGGATTTTCTATTGCGCTATTACACGCTGACGAACAATCCTAAGGTTCTAGAGGCCGTGACCACCACCTTAGATAAAATGGCCGATGGCGGATTGTATGATCATGCCGGAGGCGGGTTTGCAAGATATTCCACCGATGGCATCTGGAAAGTGCCTCATTTTGAGAAAATGCTTTACGATAACGGTCAATTGGTCAGTTTGTATTCCCAAGCCTATCAACTCACAAAAAACCCGTATTACCAACAAGTAGTGGAAGAAACACTTCGTTTTGTAGAAAGGGAATTAATGGATAAAAGCAATGGTTTTTATTCTTCTTTGGATGCCGACAGCGAAGGGGAAGAAGGCAAATTTTACATTTGGACAGAAGAGGAATTGAAGGCTATCGTCCGGGAAGATCAAGACCTTATCCTGGAATATTTCTCTATTTCCAAGCATGGCAACTGGGAACACAGCAACATTCTTTTCAAATCAAAGAAAGATGACTATTTCCTTCGACAATACAATTTAACTGCGCAGGAGTTGAAAACAAAGATCGATAAAGCTAAACAAACAATCTTAACGGCCAGAAGTGAAAGAGTACGACCGGGTTTGGACGATAAGATCCTCACCTCCTGGAATGCTTTAATGTTGAAAGGCTATGTAGATGCCTTCCGCGCTTTTGGTGATGAACATCATAAAGAAATGGCGTTGGCCAATGCCGATTTCATATTGGAAAAATGCAAAAGACCGGATGGCGGTTTAAACCGAAATTTTAAGAATGGACAGTCCACCATCAATGGATTTTTAGATGATTACAGTTTAACCATCGAAGCATTGATCGACTTGTATCAAATCACTTTCGAGGATAAATGGCTGGAAGAAGCATTGGCGCTTTCTGAATATGTCATGCAACATTTTTACGATGATGCTTCTAAAATGTTCTTTTACACCAGTGATGAAGATCCGGCTTTGATCTCAAGGTCGAAGGAGATTAGTGATAATGTGATCTCATCTTCCAACTCCTCCATGGCAAAGGCATTATTCTATTTAGGCCAATATTTTTATAAAGATGATTTTATCGAGCTTGCTCATCAAATGTTGAACAATGTTACCGATCAAATCATCCCTAACGGACCTTTTTATGCCAATTGGGCCGGTTTGATGACGCATTTCGTTCAACCGCCTTATGAAATTGCCATTGTTGGCAGTAATCTGCATGACATCAGAAAGGGCTTTGATGCCTATTATTTACCGCATGTATTATTCTTGGGCAGTGCTAAAGAAGGTGATCTGGAATTGCTTAAAAACAAGTATATCAAAGGGCAAACCACCATTTATGTTTGTCAGGATAAAGCTTGTAAACTACCGGTAACAACGGTAAAAGAGGCGTTGGATTTGATGTTAAAGTAGCAGCTTATCAACAAAATAATACCAAATTTAGTGGAAAATGTCCCGAATTTGGAATAATTTCAATATTGCAATGTACGACATAAACTCCTGAATATACAGTAACTACTGTCTTCATCGTTAAGTTGAATTCGATGAATCACAGGTAAATAGTGAGCTATGAAGGTTATTTGGGATTCAAAACGTAATTGGACAATACTATTGCTATCAATAGTAATCGTGGTAATGGTATTTGGTCAAAAAGCCGTTACACCTTCAGAAACCGACATGCCAACCAAAATTTACAATCTTGATTTGGAGGGCATCAAAGAAAGAGGTGTTCTGCGAGCAATTACAGGCAGTAATTCATACAGTTATTTTGTTTACAAAGGCGTACCCATGGGCTACGAATATGATTTGTTAAAAGAATTGACAGATCATTTGGGCGTAGAATTGGAAATGGTCGTTTCCAAAAACACCGAAGATTTTTACCGATTACTGAATGAAGGCAAAGGAGATATCATTGCCAATAATTTAATTGTCACCAGTGATAAAAAAGAAAAAGTAGCCTTTACGGAATACTATAATTTTGTGAAGCAGGTGTTGATTCAGCGGAAGCCCGACAATTGGTGGACGATGTCTAAGGACAAGTTAGATCAACAATTGATCAGGAATCCAATTGATCTGATCGGAAAGGAAGTTCACGTTCAGAAAAATTCGTCGTACGCCTTGCGCTTGCAAAACCTTTCGCAGGAGATCGGCGGCGATATTGAAATCAAATATCATCCCGGCAACATGCCTGTCGAGGAATTGATCCAACAGGTTTCCAATGGCATGATCGACTATACCGTGGCCGATAATAATCTGGCTTTGATGAATGCCACTTACTTTAAAAATATTGATATCGAAACAGACATCAGTTTTCCGCAGATGGTCGCCTGGGCAGTTCGAAAAAATTCACCGGAATTGTTGGCCGCTATCAATGAATGGATACTGGATGTTCGAAAAAATGGTAAATACATGTCGATCTACAATAAGTATTTTAAAAATTCCAAAGCCTATTCTATCCGAAAAAACAGTGATTACTTCAGTGCAACCGGTGGATCGATCTCCATTTATGACGATCTCATCAAAAAATACGCAGAAGAACTAGATTGGGACTGGCGACTTTTGGCAGCAATGATCTATAAAGAATCCAAGTTTGAGAACAGTTCGGAATCATGGGCAGGAGCTCGTGGATTAATGCAACTTATGCCCGAAACTGCTGAAAGATTCGGAGATTCTACGCTTATTCACGATCCGGAATCTAACCTCAGAATGGCAACCAACTACCTTAAGACGCTAGTCAAGTTTTGGGAAGAGATTCCCGATGAAGAGCAAAGAATAAAATTCGTATTGGCTTCTTACAATGTTGGGGAAGGTCATTTGCTCGATGCTAGAAGATTAGCCGATAAA
>JAGQYH010000261.1 GCA_020436175.1 Bacteroidota bacterium | reverse complement strand
AATGGATTGTCGTTATCATCCAAAGAAGAGAAGTTTTTAATAATGATGGTACCTTCCGGAAAATCTACAATGCCGGTAGCTTGGTAACCAATAGTTGTATTATCCGGCAAATAGATAAACCTATCTTTAAGCGTATAATCCGAAAACAAAGGAGTTGACAGATCATAAGGATGGACATTATCAGTTGGAGTCAAATTTTTCAATGCTCCGGTAAAAAAGCCATATTCCGATAAGCTTTCTTTAAAGACAAAGCTAGTGGTAACAGGATCGTCGATTATAATGGTTTCATCCTCACTACAATACATTAATAGAGAAACGAGTAAAACCAATAGTCCTAATCGCTTGAATTGTTTAATGCTTTTTATCATTATTGTTAATGTTTTTACTTCCCAATAGCGGACATATCAAGACATTCCTTTTCCCGCTCAGAAAGCATGAATTTAATACTCTTTACCTGAATCACGAAAATTCAAAAGAATAAAAATATCGGAGACAAATAATTCATTTTTGTCATAGATAAATCATAACTGTATCATGCCAATGTCAAAGCACTAGTTTCCTATTGGATGTATCATTGGATTGCCGCACATTTATAAAAAAAGCAATAAAAATGACAAACGATAAAGGGTACACAACAAAAATGCTGGCGGCTTTATTGATGATCATTTTAATGATGATCTTCCTTTTGAATCGATCCATTCACACTAAAAGCTTGTATAATTTTGAACCTAGTCCAAAGCCTTATATTGAACCACTATTTCCTCCCATCTCAGTGGCTTCCCAAAAAACTCCAGAAACCATTGAGCCGAAGCCTCAAGAAAAGAAAAGACAAGTTGAAACAACACCATTACAAGTAGTAACGGAAACAATCATTGATAATGAGGTTTTTAATCAAACTAATGAAAATGATATGAGTTCTGTCAACAAACAAGATTCAAGCAACCTATCCCTAACATCGGAGAACACCGATAATGAACTCCCGACAACTATTGAGGCAACAAACACATCCAATAACATCCTTTCCTGGTCTGAACAAATGCCGGAATATCCCGGAGGTGTGAAAGCGTTGTATGAATTTATTGCCAAACATTTACAATATCCTTCTTATGAACAAGAAGTAGGCTTAGAGGGAATGGTGGTAGTGTGTTTTGTGGTCAGTTTAGATGGCAGCATCGAGCAAATTGAGATCTTAAAATCACCCTCTTCAGGCTTTAGTAAGGCGGCACGAAATGTTATTGGCAGCATGTCGAAATGGACACCCGGACAACATAACGGTCAAACAGTAGCCGTTAAATATCAATTACCCATCCGGTTCAAAATTGGATAGTAAATTATTGTGGAATTTGAAAGGAGGTTATTTTTTTGGACAGCCACCACAGTGCTTGCCTTTTTTCTTGTATTTGTGGCAACACTTCTTCTTTTTGGAACAACAAGTTAAGCCGCCAAACTGAACCAACAATGGCGCTTCACCTTCCTTGGCGGTACGCATCTGATCGGCTATTATTTCTTCTAACGATTTCAGTCCTAAAATTTTAGTAAATTTATATTTTATTTAGAATCATTCCAAATAAGAACATAATTCATATCATTAAGTTAAGATTTATTTCTTCTTATTCCTAGTCCTAATGTATTTCAGAATGAACTAAAATTAGAGACTTTCGTTAACCTTTTAAATTACATATATCATGAAAATCAAAGGAAGTAAAATCTTAATTACCGGCGGAAGTAAAGGGCTTGGAAAGGCAACGGCTAAAATGCTGGCTGATGAAGGAGCACAAGTAATTATCACTGCCCGGAACGAGAAAGAATTAAAGCAAACTGCCGACGAATTAGGAATTGATTACATAGTTGCAGATGTATCCAATGAAGAAGATGTAAAAAGAATTTATCAAGTTATCCAAGAAAAATGGGGCGGATTGGATGTTTTGATTAATAATGCCGGTTTAGCCAGAGGTCATGCTTCTATTGACCAAGTGGCGTTAGCCGATTATCAATACGTGTTTGGTGTAAATGTCTTTGGAGCGGCGATGATGGCCAAGTATGCTGCACAAATTTTCATGAAACAAAAATCAGGCAATATCGTCAATATTGCCTCAACAGCGGCCTTGAACGGATATAAAGGCGGCAGTATTTATTCGGCTTCAAAATTTGCTTTAAGAAGTATGACACAAAGTTGGCAAGCAGAATTAAGGCCTTATAATGTGCGTGTTTTTGGTGTGAATCCAACCTATGTTCCAACGGCTTTCGGAACTGTTGACGGTAAAGAAAAGCCATTGGAAGCCAACAAGGTTGCTCCTGACGATATTGCACATGCCATAGTAAGTGCTCTAAAAATCGACAATAGGGCGTTTATTCCTGAATTAACCGTTTGGGCCACTAATCCTTGGTAAAAGCATTATTTTAAGTTGAATTTATTCCACGGAAAGTTGCTTTCTAAGTTGTTCTTCCATACTATCAAAATTGTTGTCGGTGACTTGCAAGAGCTTTAAAAATTCAATGGTAACTTTAGAAAACGGGAAAGGAAAATATTTTCGATCCCAGCCTCCTAACCTTATTGCCTTTTGATAGTTAAATTTTAACACTAATACAGGTTTACCACTTTTCTTTGATAGATGTAATACGCCTTTGTTCAGTTTAAAATTTGGTCCCAACGGACCATCCGGTGCTATAAAAGTATTCTTTCCATTGACAATGGATAGCGCCAATTGATCTGCTGCTGCCCTACCGCTATGTCCTGTAGATCCATAAAATATATTTTCCAATCCGCACAATCTGGAAAACACGTGCACCGGTTTCATGAACCAAGCCGGGTGGTTGATCATATCAAAACCTTTCAGATCGATGAAGGAAGTGTAAAATCCGATTAGATCCTGATGCCAAAAACAATAGATATAATTTGATTGACTATTAACCTCTTCATCCTTTAATTTTTCAAACCTTAAAGTTTTTGACAAGCCATACATCATCAGATAAATTAATAGTCCTAATCCATAACCATACAACCAAAACAACGGCAACCATCTTTTCGGTACATTTTCTACTGTATATTTGTCTTTTAAACTTTTAGACATTTATTCGTGTTTAGATAGAAACGAAGTATGAATATAAAAGAAGCAATCAACTTAATTAACAACAGGAACTTCGAATCCGCTGTTCTTCAGCTTGATCAAATGATTGAAAATGTTCCGAATAATGTGGAAGCCTATTATTGGCGTTCGGTCGGTTTTTTACATTTGAACAAATTAGATAAAGCGCTTACTGACCTGAATACTGCCATCGAGAAGTATGATGAATATGCAAATACGTATAAAAAACGCGGTGTTGTCTATTTTCATTTGGGACAACTGCCATTAGCCTTGGAGGACATGAACAAAGCGGTTGAAAAAAAAAAAAAAAATAAA
>JAGQYH010000260.1 GCA_020436175.1 Bacteroidota bacterium | reverse complement strand
TAATCGCCTTGAATGATTGAATCTAATGCAGATCGAACATAATAAACCGTGTTTTCCAAATAGGGGATGGATGGTGTCCATTCAATGATACCACCAGTGGAGGATACTGCTTGTTCTTCGAATAACTGGCTGTTAAAATACTCTGTAGTATCCATTTGCAGCAGGTATTGTTTCACTTCGGTACCAATACTCGCAGTCGAAAAATAAATCTTATCCGGTTGAGCGGGAGAGATGCAAAACTCATACGGTAAAACCGGAATAATATCATCTGCAAAGATGATCAGCGTATCTATGATCTCATTATTATTTTCGCTTAGCTCAGCAACATCTTCACCATAATCTACTTTGATCCTTAAAATATTGGTGCCTAATCCATTGATCCTGTCTGTTGGTAAAGTAATAACGGCAGTATCTCTGAAAACAGCTGATGGTACAATTTTTTCATAATCAGTAAATGATCCGTTAGGCAATACCCTTCGAACATTAATGGTATATTCTGCTTCAATGGCTTTTCCAATATTGGTGATACCAATAACAACATCAAAAGAGTCGCTACTGGCACTAACAATGGCCGGATTGTAATCAATAGATTGTTTGGTGATGGCATAATCTGGCAATGAATGAGCATTAACGGTTAAGGCAGGATCGCCATGTAAGATCATTTGTTTGGCTAATAGTTGATCGAATATGCCAAAATTTTGAATTAACTCTTCAGCCGAACTCCGCATAACCTCCCCAAGTCCTTTGCCATATAAAGTATTGCTCATTCGGGTATAAAACCGTTCTGAATAACGATTTAGAGTGCTGGATAAAGCTAAGGTGATTGGCGCAATATAGGCAACAGAACCTATTCTATTCTGAAAGATAAACCTATCGCTATAAGTGTTTAGGCTTGCTCCAAAAATACTGCCCACAAAACAGCCGTTCGATAAAAAGACGTTGTATTTGCCATAATTGTCGAATTCTTCAGGGGAAATATCAAAATCAATAGTAGATGTACTGGAGTGGCCGAAAAAGGTAATCAAAGATACACCGGTTTCTATCAATGAATCAACAACTTCAGAGGTAGAAATTTGTATTGGCTCAGTACTGGTTTTATAAACGGATGTAACATTGGCACCATACAATGGGTCTTCAATGATTTGTTTATAAGCATTCAAATAATTTTTAAATGCTGCTTGTTCGCCTTCTGTTTTACCACCTCCTAAGTGCAAAACATTTTTCATCCACTGCTTATTTTCAATGGTTTGAGAAACATCAGAAGTGTCTTTTAGTGCTGTTTCATATTCAATGACTTTTTCTAGATATTGTCCAACACGATCACCGGTATGCGCTGAAAGCCTTCCGATCGACAACTGTGGTTTTTCATTTTCTGCAGATCTGGCCGTAAGGAACACATCAGAATCCGGTGTGCCCATAGAAACAACCAGACAGTTATTGAAATTATTGGTGCTGTTTCTTATGCTGGTATAAGTGATGCCTTTACCAATAATAAAAAGATGTTCCGGACGAACCATATAGTTGTCTAACGCATAATTGATAAATCTCCTAATAGCCAAAGGATGGTTTCTAACCCCCCAGCCAAATTGATTTTCTATATCTTGAATAAAGGCGATCTTGGAATTATAACTTCCTCCAATTTCCGAAGATCTGTGGTCATTGTAAGCAGCAATATAATCAGTGCCATCCGTACTGGAAGTTAAATTTCTGTGGGTTAAAATAATGTAGTTCCCTTGATTAACAGGCAGAGAATAGTCTGTAAATCGAACACTATCTAAACTAGTGATATTACTGAAGTTGGAACTCGATTGATTGACCAATAAAAGCGCACGTTCATCAGAAACTGGTAGCAAACCGAATTGATATTGATTGCCGGAAATGACGGCTTCATAGCGTTCTCCATTCTTGAGATCATAAAGTACGGGAGTGGTACTTTGCGCATTAAAATTACTAATCTGTAATAAAGTTGGCGATGTGTTTTGTACCTCAAATTTGAAAGTTGTTGCATTAGAAAAATCAAATGTTCTAGGATACTTAATAGCTACTAATGCATCTGCCACCTTCAAGGCGTTGTTTTCTCTGTAACCGACTGTAGTGGTGCCCGTGCTTACATCAGAGACGGGAATATTTTCCAATATTTTACGAACTCCATAGGCAAAGAAACTATAGGTAAATGTGCTCGACCCAACTGTTAGAATAGATTCGTGTTGATTGTTAAAACTTTTGGTTACATGAACATGTCTTAACTGTGCAGACAACGTATTATCTCCTCTATAAACAGCCGGCGTGGATAGATTTCGATTTCTCGTGGCAGGGCCCGTAAATACTGTTCCGGTATAACCTTCACCTTTATCGTATCGGGAATCCCTCAAGATAGACAGGTCACCGAAATCAGACAAAGGCTGCCCGTCATCAAATACATTGGTAAAAAATAACAAAGAGGTATACCAGAAGTAAGGTTCAGGAGATAAACCGGTAATGTCGTTGCTTTTTGGAGTAAGCCTTTTATTATGAGCTGCATTATTCAGTAGTAAAAAGTAAGCTGCATTGTCGTTGTAAAGGCTGTATTCTTCGTGTAGGTTTTCATCTTCCTTGTACAATGGAACATCTAATTCCCCATCATTTTTTTCACCATAAAATTCAATATAATCGGTTGAAGAAAACTGATCATCGGTAGAAACATAAATGGCTATTTCTTCTCCTCTGCCAAACAATTGAAAGTTAGCGCCAATCAATTCGGCGTCATCAAAATATTGACTTAAAGTGCTATATGGAATACGGTACAGTTTGTCTTCATTGACTGTAAATTTGTAATAGGTTTTATCATAATCTTCTATCCACTCATTTCCGTAAGGTTGAGCATCAGTCAGCTTGGTTAAACACAACAAGCCAAATATGATCATTAAAAACTTATTCATTTAGGGCTTTTTTATTCAAGTTTAATCCAACTTTTGCAGATACAACATGAGAATAACCTGCTTCCGATACATCACCTATATCTGTAAATGCATAGTCGATTTGAAAGGTTCTGAACTTAATGCCGCCGCCGATATTCGGTTGAAGGCTAAATTTAGTGCCTTCATTATCATTGTCATCTAATACTTTTTGGATGTTATTCAAGCCAAATCTGCCATAAACAATACCGGCAAAACCCAATTCAACCCCAAAATGAGGATCTAAACTAAACGGTTTACCCGACAGCAAAACATTTCTTTTCCCGTCAGTGGAAATATCAAGATCAATTTCTGCCTTTAGTTCTATTTTCTTTTTCCATTCTTTGTGATAGGCAAAACCCAAAATGATCATGGGGGCAGTTAATTCCTGCGTGTTAGTGGGAATGTCATTCCCGGTTTGCTCGAAGACATCAATGGCTTTATCCGTAAACTCAAACGACCAAGCATTAAAAGTTGTGGTGATGTCTTTTA
>JAGQYH010000025.1 GCA_020436175.1 Bacteroidota bacterium | reverse complement strand
GAAAATTATTTAGGAAGTACAGGCTTTTTAATGTTTTATATGGTCTCTATTCTCTTTGATAAATAAATTCCGTGGTCAAATATATTTATTTTTATTAATAAACAAAAGTTTGTAACCAATTATTCTTAAAATTTTTAGCAAATACATCAGAATAACACGGTAATTTTTGCCATTTGTTAAAGAAAAAGCCGTATTCAGTAACAAATTATTGTCCCGATCACTTCCTTTTCATTAAAGTTGATCACACAGATTAACAACTTTAACAAATTCGTAATACATGGCTATGTTTTTTAAAAAATACATATTGGGCATTAAGTTTTCAATTCTTCGCGGTCTTTTTACTGCCTTCATACAAATCGAATCGAACCAATTTACAATCCAAGGAACCATTCTTAACGGGAATTTTTTTGCTAGGTCTTAAACCCACTTTTTTGATGCCATCTATATCAGAAGTAATGAACCATGCAGTGGTGTTGGGATAATGCTGTTTTAAGGTATCTCCTATTTTTTTATAGAAATTATCCATTCCTATGGCTAAACGCTCTCCATAAGGCGGGTTAAAAAGAATATGGGTCGGGCCTTCCGGTTTTTCAGATTTAAAGAAATCCATTCGCTTAACCTTTATGAACTCCTCCATATCTGCATTCACCACATTGGCTTGAGCCATTTTACACATTCCGGGATGATTATCATACCCAATGATATTGGCGTAACTTTCTTTCACTTTATTCATGGAAGATGTTTTAATGAGTTCAAACAAGGCATCATCAAAATCTGCCCAATGCATAAACCCAAAATTTTGCCGTTTGAATTGAGCAGGAATATTCATGGCGATCATGGCTGCCTCGATCAGTATCGTTCCCGATCCACACATTGGATCCACAAAGTTACCCTTACCATTCCATTCAGAAAGTAAGATCAATCCGGCAGCCAGTACTTCGTTCATCGGAGCTTCACCGACATCAGATTTATACCCTCTTTTAAATAAAGGTGCGCCACTGCTGTCTAATGAAACATTAACTTTCTCTTTATTGATATGGATATTGATCTTGATGTCCGGATCATCCAATTCAACATCCGGACGCTTATTCAGATCATCCCTAAACCGATCGACAATAGCATCTTTAACCTTAAGCGCTGCATATTGAGAATGGGTAAATTGAGAAGAGTTCACCACAGCTTTCACGGAAAAAGTTTGATCCACGTCAAATATGGTTTTCCAATCCATATTATAGATGTGCTTATACAGTTCCTTTTCATTGCGAACTTTGAAGAAAGCAATGGGTTTTAAAATACTGATCGCTGTTCTCAAACATAAATTAGCTTTATACATAAATCCTTTGTCGCCATAAAAGCTTACACTTCTTACCAATGGTTTAATGTTTTGTGCCCCCAGTTGCAATAATTCTGCTGCTAGAACATGCTCTAAACCGGCCATCGTTTTGGCAATCATTTCGAAGTTGGTTGGATTTTCGGTTTTTTGGTTTTTTGGCTTTTCAGACATGTGGATTTATGGATTTATGGATTTATGGAAACTAAAACTTATAATTGAATTTGAAAATTGTTTATTGATATTTGCTCATCTCCACCAAAATTCTTGTTGATATTGATCGGCTATTGCTGATGTAATAAATTCACCTGCTTTTGGTATGACTACATTAGATTTTACTTTTTGATTCTCTTGCATTAACCATTCCACCGGTTCCATCCAAGGATGTGGAGCCAAATCAAATGTACACCAGTGTATGGGCAAAAAATGCTTGCCTTTTAAAAGATTATGCGCCTTTAATGCTTCTTGTGGATTGGTATGTATAGCTTTCCATTGCTCATTGTAAGCGCCAATGCCGATTATGGTGAAGTCAAATGCTCCATATTGATGACCTATGTCTTCAAAGCCTTCAAAAAAACCCGAATCGCCACAAAAGAACAGACTTTCTTCACTTCCTTTGATGACGGTTGACATCCATAACGCCTTGTTTCGGTCTAACAATCCTCGCCCTGTAAAATGTCGCGCCGGTGTGGCTGTAAAACTCACATTATTGTAGGTGTAGGATTCGTGCCAATCCAATTCCACAATATTTTCGCCGTCAATTCCCCAATGTAGCAAAGTTTCTCCCACTGCCAGCGGTACAACAAACCGGATGTTATGATCTTTAACGTAATTGATAAATTCAAGATCAAGATGATCATAATGATTGTGTGAGATCACAATTACATCAATGTCCGGCATTTCATTTAATGAAAATGGGGTATCATGCATTCGTTTTGGTTCCATCCAGGAAAAAGGTGACACTCTATTGCTAAACACCGGATCCGTTAAAATCCTTATTCCCTCTATTTCGATCAACAATGAGGCATGTCCCAGCCACATCAATTTTAGTGCTGTTGAAGGGGTCTCAGTGAAATCATTTTTCAATTTATTGGCTACCGGAATGGGTTTTTCCGGTTTTCTTGTGGATCTGGTTTTAAAGTAATCCTTCATTACCCTATGGGCTTTAACACCCATCTGAGTAGGTATAGGGTTATTGAACGATTGTCCGTTAAAGTTAGAAGAGGAACGCACTCTCTCAAAAGCTGCTCCTTTGGGTAATTTTCCAAATGTTTTCAAAGGCATATTCCCTGTGATTTTAAGTCCGGTAGTTAGACAAAGTTATCACATTAAAATTCAATAAATTCTTTTGGTGAGTGGCATTAAGATTCTTTAAGGTTTCAATCTCTTAAACTGATGAAAACTGACGTATCTTTGCGGCCGCAAAATCAAATTGAATGAATCAATTAGAAATCATCAAAGAAGGTTTTTCTTTAAAAGAAATTCTATCTGTGACTTTAATCCTTTTCTCGGTGATTGACATCGTTGGAAATATTCCAATTGTAATCAGCATGAAGAAAAAGGGAAAGAAAATTGAATCTTCAAAAGCGACCATTGTAGCCGGGTTGTTAATGATCTCTTTCTTATTTGCAGGAGAGTCTATTTTGCATTTAGTGGGCGTTGATGTAGGTTCTTTCGCCATCGCAGGGGCAATCGTTATTTTCATTATCGGATTAGAAATGATCTTGGACATCACCATTATGAAGGAGCCGCAAAGCGCATCGAGTTCTTCCTCAGTAGTTCCGGTAGCCTTTCCTTTGATCGCAGGAGCCGGAACATTAACCACTATACTTTCTCTAAAAGCAGAATTCGTACAATTCAACATTCTGATCGGCATTATTCTTAATCTTGTTATCGTCTATGTGTTATTGAGATCCTCCAATTACATTCAAAGTAAATTGGGCGATGGAGGAACTAATGTTTTGCGTAAAATATTCGGCATCATTTTATTGGCAATTGCTATCAAATTATTTAAATCCAATTGGATCTTATAGTGGTAAATCATTAATGAAAAGGCGACATTTCCAAAAGCTGACTTTACAATTAACTTCTGTGCTTTTGTCATCTCATTTAAGCGGTCAATTTTTGCGCATTTATCAAAATTAGCCATAAGGTTAAATTTAACTTACCAAGTTAGTTTCCATTCTAATAATTTGATATAAAGTATCAATTTAGAGCAGTTAACTATTTCGATTATCAGGAATCAACCAAAACAAATGAAACAACTTACAACACTACTGACATTAGCCCTAATGCTGTTTGCTTTTCATTCTAATGCACAACATCAACACACAGAAAGATGTGGGCATAATGCTTTATTAGATCATATGGAGGCAAAGTTGCCGGGCTACAAAGCAGCGGTTAACAGTACTTTTGAAACAGCGAAGTTGAAAAGCAAAGAAATCCTTGAAAACGGTAGAGAAGAGGTGTATACTATCCCGGTGGTAGTGCATATCGTTTACAATTCAAGCCAAAGTGCTCAAAACTTGCCAGATTCAATGATCGAAGATCAAATCAGAATTTTAAATGAAGATTTTAGATTGCAAAATCCGGATGCCGGTAATATCAGATCTGAGTTTGCAGATGTACAAGGAGATGCTATGATCGAGTTTGAACTTAAACAGATCATTAGAAGAGCACATAACAATCCGTTAGGTTTTATTCCGCTATTGGACGACATGAAAAGAAATGGCCAAGGTGGAAGTAATGCGGTAGATCCGGAGCACACGCTGAATATTTGGGTATGTGAAATGTTCTTGGGATTGGTTTTGGGATACGCTTATCCTCCTGCTAATCTGATCAACTGGCCGGAAGGATCTGCGGCAGAATTTGTCAATCTCGAAGGCGTTGTAATCGATTATAGAGCGTTTGCCAGTAATAATCCTGCTTCCAGCTTTTATGAAAATCAAGGATTTGCCATTATCGGAAGAACCACAACGCATGAAGTAGGACATTACTTAGGATTGAGACACTACTGGGGAGATGGCGATTGTAATGAAGATGATGGTATTGACGACACACCTCCTGCAGCCGAAAACTCTCAAACATCAGGTTGTCAATTAAGTAAAAACACATGTGGTGCCGGAGAACCTGGCGATTTACCGGATATGTGGGAAAACTATATGGATTATTCGGAAGAAACTTGTCAAGTGGCTTTTACTAATGGTCAAATTGCTTTAATGCGTGCTGTTTTGGAATGCCCAAGAGTAGGTTTGATTGATACCAATGCCACTGCCATTGATCTTCCATTGTCAGGTATTCCTGTTGGTCCGGCATTGGTGCCGGAAGGAGGAACTGTCAGCTATATTGTAACTGATTCAGGCAACGAGTTTATTTGGGAAGTGACCGGAGGCACCATTATTTCCGGCCAAGGTACTAACACTATCCAAGTGACATGGGGCAACACCAACCCGGGTAAAATTTGTTTAACCGAAAACAATGGTACTTGTAGCGGTATCCCGATTTGTTTGCCGGTAACGATTGATGCTACTTGTTCAGCTCCTGTTACAGGAACTATTTCAGGTAATACCAGTGCTGAAACCTCAACCACTGAAACATATACCGTTGCTAATTCGGGTAACAGTTATACTTGGTCAGTGACAGGTGGAACAATTACTTCCGGTCAAGGTAGCAATACCATTCTGGTTTCATGGGCGGCAGGCACTAGTGGCGAAGTTTGCTTAGTTGAATCTGACGGAGATTGCGATGGCAATGAAGAATGTCTTGCTGTTGTATTGTGTACAACACCAACAACCGGTGCAATTACGGGTGCTACTTCTGTAGAGGTTACTACCTCAGAAACTTATTCCACCGCCTCCTCTTCAAGTGATTACTTTTGGGAAGTTACAGGCGGTGCCATTGCTTCCGGCGCAGGCACTAACTCAATTGTGGTAATCTGGGGAAATGGAACATCCGGCCAAGTTTGTTTAACAGAAGGTGATGGTGCCTGCCTTGGCGCTCAAGTTTGTACCAATATTGTATTGACTCCACTAACCGGAATAGAAGAGATCGCTTACAGTAAAGCACTTACCATTTATCCAAATCCTGCTACCTCTTTTATTAGTGTTAAGGCTAATGAAGTGCCTAACAAGATCGAATTATATGATGTGTTAGGCTGCTTGTTGCAATCTAAGGAAGAACTTCAACTTGAAAATACACTTTATGTGAACGAGCTTAATACTAAGATCGTTTTGGTGAAAGTTTACTTCAAAGAAGGATTTGCCGTAAGAAGAATTGTTATTGATTAATTTGAGTTATTCTAAATATTAGTAGAATGGCAATTGCATCAGTGCAGTTGCCATTTTTTATTTACCTGAGTTCGGTTATTACTGTCGTTTTATCAAAAATGAAGTAAAGCCTTTGATGGATTGCTCTTGTGTATCTAATGCCGTGACATTGGCATTGGTTGGTCCTATTTTCAACCACTCCAACATTTTTACCAACATATTCTCTTCCCCTTCTACTTCAACATAAACACTTCCGTCCTTTTCATTTCGAACAAAGCCTTTCAAACCCAATTCATCTGCCTTTTCTTTAGTTGATATTCTAAAGTAAACCCCTTGAACTCTTCCTTTAACATTGACGCTTAATGATCGCATTCCCATATTTAAACCTAATTTATATAGTTAAAGTATTGTAACTTACTGTATGATTTTTAAATTTGATGCACATTTCCTTCGAATTTTAAGATAACCTCATAATTGAAGGCTTTATAAAAAACACACCATTGAAAGAAGTAGATTTTTTAGTTATTGGTTCAGGTATTGCTGGTTTATCTTATGCACTGAAGGTGGCTCAGGCTCATCCCAACAGACAAATTTTGGTTTTAACAAAAGCCAACCGAGATGAAAGCAATACCAAATATGCTCAAGGTGGAATTGCTGTTGTATCAGATTTTATGGTAGACAAGTTCCAAAAACACATAGAAGATACTTTAGATGCAGGGGATGGATTGTGTGATGAGAAGGTAGTTGACTTTGTCGTTAGAGAAGGGAGAGCAAGAGTGGACGAGCTAATTGAATGGGGCGCACAATTCGACAAGGATAAAGAGGGCAAATATAAATTAGGTAAAGAGGGAGGACATTCGGAAAATAGGGTATTGCATTATAAAGATATCACCGGATGGGAAATTGAAAGAGCTTTATTGGCGCAAGTAGAGCAAACCCCGAACATTACCATTGAGGCACATCACTTTGTGATTGATCTGATTACACAACATCATTTAGGTCGAATTGTTACCAGGGTAACTCCTGATATCAGATGTTACGGTGTTTATGTTTTGAATCTTAAATCGAAACAAATTGAGAAAATAATCAGCAAAATTACCTTATTGGCAACCGGCGGATTTGGTCAGGCTTACAGACAAACTACCAATCCAACGATTGCCACCGGAGATGGTATTGCTATGGTATACAGAGCCAAAGGGAGAATAGGGAACATGGAGTTTGTACAATTTCATCCCACATCCCTTTTCGATCCCGGCGTGAGTCCGTCTTTTCTGATCACGGAAGCGGTTAGAGGTGATGGCGGGATATTGCGAACAAAGAACGGGGAAGAATTCATGCATAAGTATGATAAACGCGGCTCCCTTGCTCCGAGAGATATTGTGGCTCGTGCCATTGACAATGAAATGAAGAAAAGCGGTGACGATCATGTTTACTTGGATTGTCGCCATATGGACAAAGAGAAGTTTAAAGCCCATTTCCCGAATATTTTAGAACACTGTGCCGCCAAAGGCATTGATATATTGAAAGGAGACATGATTCCTGTAGCACCAGCTGCACATTATGCCTGTGGTGGAATTGATGTTGACGAATATGGAAAAACATCCATCATCAATTTGTATGCTTGCGGAGAATGTACCTTTTCAGGCTTGCACGGAGCCAACCGATTAGCTTCTAACTCCTTATTGGAAGCGCTGGTTTTTTCAGACAGAGTGTATAAAAGCTCTATCCAAGAGATCGATCATATCACTATTGAAGAAAAATTTCCGGATTGGATCGCTGATGGCACCACCGACCCTAAGGAAATGGTATTGATTACCCAAAGCATGAAAGAATTGAAAGACATCATGAGCAGTTACGTTGGTATTGTTAGAAATAATAATCGTCTGAAAAGAGCCAGCGACAGATTGCTACTACTTTTTCAGGAAACTGAAGAGTTATATATGAATACCACTTTGAGTCCGCAACTTTGTGAACTTCGTAACCTAATCACTATTGCTTATTTGATCACGCGCAGTGCTGCCATGCGAAAAGAAAGTCGAGGATTGCATTTTACAACCGATTATCCTGAAAAAAACGACTTCATTCAAGATACCTTAATGTAGTTCATCGCCTTTCATACTGCTGACTCGAATTGTTTGCAATAAATCTAATAAAGATTAACACTTAAAATATAATGTGCGGTAATTTATTCCTTACCTTTGTCAGTAGGGAAAGTTCATGCCCATGAGCTTTAAATTCCCGGAAATAGAGCCACTAATTATTAAACCACAACGGCAAAAAAACAACTTATGAAACAATTTTACACGCTATTAGCACTATCATTATTCTTTCAATTAACTGTTCATGGACAATGCACCAATCTATTCTTCTCAGAATACATTGAAGGATCATCCAACAACAAAGCATTAGAAATTTATAATCCTACCAGTAACCCAATTGATTTAGGTACCTACAAAATCAACCGATACAATAACGGTGGCAGCGGCACACCATCCGGAGTTTTTGAGTTTCCTTCAGGAAAAATGTTGGCCACCGGTGAGGTTTATGTGATTGCCAATCCGGATGCTGATTCAGCCGGAATCTTGGTAAAAGCAGACACTACCAGCAGTATTACTTTCTATAATGGTGACGATGCTATAGAATTGGTAGATACCGTTACCGGAAATGCCATTGACATTATTGGTGTGATCGGTGAAGATCCGGGAACGAATTGGCCTGTTGGTGCGGGTGCCACTTCCGAATTTACATTGGTAAGAAATCCCAACGTAAATGATGGTCAAACAGATTGGACCTTAGGTGCTTTGGAATGGGATGTTTATCCTCAAAACACATTCGATTCTTTAGGTACGCATTCCATTAATTCTTGCAGCACTACAGTCGTTCCGCCGGTAGTGTCGTTTTCAGTTGCCAGTGATAATATCCTGGAAAGTGGAGGAACGACCACAGTAAGTGTTAACATTTCAAATTTAACAAGCAATGTAGATTTTGAAATCATTGCAGATGCTTCCAGTACAACTGATATCAATGATGGTTCTGTTTCAAATTTAGGCACTTATAGTTTTGCCCAAGGTGGAAATGACACTTCAATCGTTCTCACTTTCACCATAAATGATGATGGCGATATTGAAGGAGATGAGATCGTTGTCTTAAAACTGATTAATGTAACCAATGGTGTTACAGTTTCCATTGACACCTACACTTTAACCATATTAGATGATGACGTTGTTCAAAACAATCCGTGTGGTGATTTATTCTTTTCAGAATACATTGAAGGCTCATCCAACAATAAGGCCATTGAAATTTTCAATCCTACAGATGCAGCCATTCATCTTGGGAAATACCATGTTAATCGTTACAATGGCGGTGCTACGGAGCCATCAGGAACATTTAAATTTCCGGAAGGCTTGATGCTGGGCGCCGGTGAAGTTTATGTCATTGCCAATTCACAAGCAGATTCTGCAGGTGTTTTAGCACAAGCAGATACTACCAGTTCTATTACATTCTATAACGGAGACGATGCTATGGAGTTGATTGATACAACTACCAATACTGCTATCGATATCATTGGGGTAATCGGTGAAGATCCGGGAACTGCCTGGCCGGTAGGTAATGGCTTTACCAATGAGTTTACTTTAGTTCGTAAAGCTAGTGTCCATGAAGGCTATACTAATTGGGCTGCTTCTTCACAAACTTGGGATGTTTATGCTCAAGATTCATTTGCCTTCCTAGGCAATCACGTAATGGAATCATGTGATACTGTTCCTGACGTTTGCGACGGAGTAACTATACTTGTAAGTTTAGTGGTGACCAATGAAAGTGTATCCGGTGCCGCAGATGGGTCTATTGATGCAACCATTACAGGAGGCACCTTACCATATACTTCCTATACTTGGAGTAATGGCGATGATACCGAAGATATTGCTGATTTAATGCCGGGGTCCTATACCCTAACCGTTACAGATTCTAATGGATGTAGCGGATCTGCCACAGCAATTGTATTGGCCGGAAGTGTGGGCTTAAATGACATTCCATCGCTCAAAGCTTTCAATGTTTATCCAAATCCTGTAGCTGACATTATGAATGTTGAATTACAGTTCGCAAATACTAGTCAAGTACAATTAGAAATTACTGATATTGTAGGAAGAAATGTGTTTTCGTTACAACCTGAAACTATTTCCTCAAAAATATATACCATCAATCCTGAATTGCCTACGGGAATTTATTTCCTTAAAGTAATGGTGGAAGGCCATATCGCTGTTGAACCTTTTGTGGTGAAATAATTTTCCCACTTAAAATAAATCATAGGAAAGGCTGACCTTTAATTTTGGTCGGCCTTTTTTTTATTTTAACTGACTTTGAAAAAAGGTCATCATCCTTTCAAATGCCTTTTTCGCTTGTCCGTTTCTAAAAAATAAATGAGGAATGCCATGTGGCAATGCATACATATACTTCTCTAATTTATCTCCTAACTCCTCTTCGAGTTTTTTAATTCTTCCGGCCGGACAGAAAGGATCCAAATAAACAAAATGACCTTGAATCTTATTCTGAATTAATGCAGAACATCCACTTGGAATACCGCTTCCTTTTCTGCCCAAAGAGTGATGAAAAACAACCGGCGCTTTAATCTCCGGTCGAATGGCAGCATGTAAAATAAAACCTCCCGTTAAACACTGTCCGACGATGCCTAAATTATCGCCATCCACTTCATCAAATGCTTTAAAATGATCAACGATCTCCATGATCTCTGCCAATGGCTCATTTCCGTTAGGCTGATTATTCCTCACCATTTCATCAAAAAATACGCGTACGCAATACTTTCTGATACCCATTTCAGAATAAAGATCAGGCACTAAAACATTAAAGCCTCCTTCTGAAATAATTTGAGCCGTTTTATGATTAACCTCTTGCAATCCGGTCAAATCGTGCAGAAAAATGATGCCCGGAGCCTTATCATTTCCATTGGCAGCAGGATAAAAATATGCATCGATATCTCTTGTGTTTAAATGAATGGTTATAATCTGCATGACCTCGTAAATTTTATCCTACATTAAAACAAACTAATATAAATACTTCTACCTTTATTCCATCATGAAAATAGGAATTATAAGAGAAGGAAAAACCCCTCCTGACAGCAGAGTCGTGTTGACGCCAAAACAAGTTAAATTGGCCTTAAACCGATTTGAAGAACTTGAAATTTATGTACAACCATCTCCCCATAGATGTTACAGTGATGCAGAATATCAAAATGAAAATATTACTTTAAAAGAAGACTTATCTGATTGTGATGTTTTGATTGGTGTGAAAGAAGTGCCCATTGATGCTCTATACCCCAACAAGATTCATTTCTTTTTTTCACATACCATAAAAGCTCAGCCCTATAATAGAAAACTGCTGCAAGCCATTTTAGAAAAGAACATTCAACTGATCGACTATGAGTGTTTAACAGATGACAATGGTGTAAGGGTTATTGCATTTGGCAGATGGGCAGGAATTGTTGGTGCACACAATGGTTTGTATACTTGGGGCAAACGAACAGGAACTTTTGATTTAAAAAGAGCCAATGAGTGTAAAGATTTTGAAGCACTTAAAAAGTTGTATAACAATATTGAATTCCCGCCTATCAAAATTGTGGTGACCGGCAATGGTAGAGTGGCACAAGGAGCTATAGAGGTGCTGAATAGTGCGGGTATAAAAGCCGTTACACCATCTGCCTTTTTGGAAGAGGATTTTGATGAAGCCGTATATACACAATTGAGTTGTGCCGAACTATACGCAAGAAAAAGTGACGGTGGTTTTGATCAAATGGAGTTTTATAAGCAACCACAATTGTACACTTCCATCTTCGAACCTTATCAATCGGTTACCGACTTGTTTATCAATGCCATTTATTGGGATCCTAAAGCACCGGCCTATTTTAGTTTAGAAGATATGCGATCAAAGGATTTCAGCATTAAAGTAATTGCAGATATAACCTGTGATATTGCTCCCGAAGCATCTGTTCCCTCTACTATCAGACCATCTACCATTGCAGATCCTATATTTGGATTTGATCCACAGCTAGAAAAAGAAGTAACACCGTTTCAGTCCAATGCTATCGATGTGATGGCAGTAGATAATTTACCGAATGAACTGCCAAGAGATGCCTCTGAAAGTTTTGGAGAACAATTCATCAATGAAGTTTTACCGGAATTGTTAAAAGAGCAAAGTGCATTTATTGACAGAGCCAGCATTGCCAAAGGTGGTGATCTAACCGCAAAGTATGAATACCTTAGAAGCTACGTTGAAGGGTAAATTTATCTCTTTGACTTAAGATTGTATTCATTTGGACCTCGAAAATGAAGGTTGACTCGCTAGTTGTCGCCAAATCTGAAGAGCATGTAAACACTGATCTCTCCGGTTCTGGCAGTACCATCCCCCAATAGGTGTTTATCATTGGTAATATCTGCTAAACCCATATATCCTCTGGCGCCCACACCAATACCCTTTTCTCCTATAAATTCAGTGCCTACAAAAATTCCACCGTCCAACCGGTTGAATAATTCATCTCCTTGTGCATCCTGAATATTATCACCAAAAAGGCTGCCTTCACCATCCAAAACTCCGGCGCCATCAATTTTTCTTTTACCTGCAAGTGCTACACCGGCATAACCTCCAAAGTGGATATTAAAAATATCTCCGATATAAAACTTAAATGAAGCCGGAAAATATAAATAGTGTAAATAATCCTTTACGACAACTTCGTTGTTCAATACCTCAAATTTTTGTCTTTGTCCTCTTAAAGAATATAAGGTTTCGATCTCAAATGCAAAAGTTCCGTCGGTAGCAATTTCATATCCCACTCCTGCAGTGCCGCCCAATCGAAATCTATTTCTGGCTGTACTAAAATCTTCATCTTGATTGCCAATTGTGGAGATCGCCAAACCACCTCTTAAACCTAATCCGCCCATACCCCCGGCATAAGATTCTTGATAACCCACTACACTCAATAAGGTTATGGTCAGTATTAAAATTTTACGTTTCATAGCTTTCAATTTTTAACAAAATTATGTGTTATTTTTTATACTTCCGATGATAATACTCAGTCATTTGGGAAAGTGCTTGTAATTCTAGTTGGATATTATTCCTTTAACTAGAACTGATAAAAGATATAACCAATGATAGATGACGTTTTTACTCGTTCTGAATCCGGTTTTAACATGGATTTATCCCATTCAAAACTATTATTGGTAACATCTCCAAATCCCTGCGAATATCTCGCCCCAAAACCAACACCGGATTTATGCACAAACTCGGCTCCAAAATGAATTCCAAAATCAAGTCGATTTAAAAACTTATCACCGTTTTCATCCCTAAACTCACTGTCGCTGATCAAATTCCAGATATTACGAGTGCCAAAACGATCTACTCCTTCTGCTTTAGCAGCAATCACATACGACACATAAGGACCAAAATTGACATTGAACCAAGACATTGGGTAGAATTTAAAGACTACCGGAATCTCTACAAAGTGAAATGAATTTTTAAAATTTTCAAGAGAGTCTAGGTCTAATGAAAATCCATCTGCAGCTGATCTTTTCCAATGGTATAATCCGCCAATTTCAAAGGCAAATACTTTTACTGCTTTTACTTCATACGTCAATCCTAAAGTTAAACCGGGTTGAAATTTAGTGTCACCGGCAATAAATCCATTCTTAGAAAAATTGGCTCCGGCTTTGATGCCTAAGCCTTTACCGCCTACCGCAAAGGCTGTTTGTACGGTTGCCAGCATGATAATGACCAACGATAGTATCCTTAATTGTTTCATCTGTATTTTTTTTTATGAATCATCTGACAAGTCAGAGACAAGTATTTGATTACGGCAAACATAAAAGTGATTTTTCTCTATGTTCCGTAGACCCCTAACGTTGTCAATTGCAAATTTATGATTCTAATGGTTAGCATTATCCTTAAAATTACCTACAAATGGTTAATAACCCGATTGATTTGACCCGCTTTGACTTTATTTTTTAGCGTAAAGCAAACTCGTATTTTTGATCGCACTGGATTCGATCCAACTGATGTAATCAAAATAATAGAAAAAATCCTGCTCATACTTGTCTTGTCTAAGCAACCTCAATTCCTTTAACAAGTTTAAAAACAGTGGTTCCAAAGCATCATTCAATGGCATCTTAATCACCTTTCCAAGAAATTGAAGCAAACACTTTTCGCCGTTATATAAATACTCCATCTTCTTTAAAAAACGATAGGTGGACTTGATCGCATAAGGTAAATAAGTAAAATCACCGCATTCATAATGATTGATCAATTCCAAAAGCTTTACGGCCACGAGCATATCTCTTCTGCATAACCGCTGATTCGCAATGATCATATCCAAATATTGCATGGATGCTTTATGGTTTCCGATCTTCCTGTAATACTTGGCAATGGTATAAGCCGTAAGATGAGCTATACTGGAATGAGTACAAAAAGTAGCATTAAATTTCTCTTGGTCTATCCGTTCAATTTCTTGTTCAACCCTTGCAAAATCCTTTGTATAATAATAGAATTGAATAATAAATAATATCCGGTAGGCATTCCAAAACGTGAAATAGGGTTGGTTATACATTCTTGGCTCCAACGCCAGATACATGCTGAAAATCTCCTCAAAATGCTCCCAACGCTCATGTATGATGATCAATTCTATATCTCTGACCAGAATGCCACAACTGTACATCGGGTTGACCAAGACTTCTCCATAAGACTTCAAAAATTCAATGCCTAATTTAGAGTAATAAACTGCTTTCTCTTTGTTTCCTAAAAAGCTATTCAAAACCAGATTGGTTCTGAGGAAAATGAATTTAGAGCGTAACGTTGTCGCCAAACTAAAATCTTGAAGCAAAGGCTGACTGGCAAAAGCCAAATACTCCTCTTCTATATTTTTATTTCTGATGGCATGATGTTTTCTATAAAGCGCATTAGAATCGTTCTCCAACTTGCGATATGCTCTTAAGTTGATAGCCGCTTCGTTAACTTCCTGCCATTCATCATTCAGATGATCGTAGGTAATATCATCCTTTCTTGATCCGGTGAGTTGAAGCATGTAGAATTCGGAATTGATCACCTCCAGACAAAGTTCAAACATTTGCTGTGTTTTGGCATACTCCTTTGCCGATTTTACAAATTGATAGGCCTGATCATACAAGCCTCTTTCTATTAATATATCGATCTTTTGAATTTCAGCAATCAAATGCGCCTTTTCTCCGGTTTCATCTCGCAAAAGATTAAGTGCCTTCAAAATGAAATTATAGAGATAGGTATTGGTCCAAACCATACTTTTTATAGACTTCCCGTAACTCAATTTTTTCTTCCAAACCAGCTCATTAAACACCTTCATCTTACTGATCTCCATAAAGTGCTTATAATATCGCTTCTTTGATTTAGCACCTTTAATTTCCATCATGGCACTGATAAAATTGCTTTCAATGGTGGTTAAAGAATGGATTAAGTCGTATAAATCTTTGCTTTTGGCCATATTTTATCTGTTGCAACTAATTAAAAATGAATAACTTATAATAATATGCCTTGCTTTTATACTAGAATCATTACAAAAGTTGACTTCTATTCCTAAATCGTTGTTAATAATATTGTAGTGTAAGAAAAGTTGATCTGCGGCGTATCTTTTTTGAAGTGGTGTTCGAGATACGCTGGCAGATTACCTAAATGTTCATTAAAAATGATCCTACACAAGATAAAAAAGTATTGTACCAATTAAAAACAGAATAGTCTTTAGAGCCACTATTGTTTTTGTTTAAAAGATAATACATCAAAAAATATGGGTTTTTGTGCCAACATTTCGATTTAGAAATGGGGGTTAAGAAGAGAGAGACCATGGCACTTTCTCTTCTTTTTTTTAATTTGGGGTAACAAAATTCCTTGGTTTGGAATATACTCTCGAACAAAAACAATAAACGATGAAAATTTTAACAAAAGTAACCGCTCTAATCTTAGTGATATTCTTCTTTACCAATTGTGAAGAAGAAGGTCCACAATTTCAACAAGCAGGCCCTCATTTCAGCTTAGATTTATTTGAGCAAAACATTATCGACTACGTCAATTTTGGCAATGATCCCATCGGATGGGGATATGTGATCAATCAAAATGGTCAATTAGCAAGATCAAATGCTTATGGTGATGCCAGAACCGCTGTTGACGGTCAGATTGATTTCACCATCAGCAAGGAAGCCAATATTGCCAGCGTTTCCAAATTTTATACTGCTATTGGTGCCATGCAATTAATATATGCCAACGGATTAACCATCGATTCCTTAATCGCTCCATGGCTACCTGCTTCCTGGACAAAAGGACCCGGTGTAAACAGTTTAACTTTTAAAGATCTGTTGACACATACTTCCGGATTGCAAAGTACTAACAGCAATTTTTCCGTAACCCTTGGTTACGAAGGTCTAAAAACCTGTATTGCCACCGGTGTTGTTAATCCAAAAACCAGTAACTATCTAAATGTAAATTTTGCTTTATTCAGAGTGTTAATACCATCCTTATGGGATCCTCTTTCGAATAATGCCATTGATATTGAAGTAGATGCCAATACCCAATTCATGTACCTTCTTTACATGCAAGAAAATGTTTGGGATGTAATCAATCTTCCTTTGGTAGGCTGCATGCCGGAAGCAAGAGAAACATGCACCTTGTACTACAATACAGCAGATGCAGGCACATCAACTCCCGGCACTTACTACGGCGACTGGAATCCAATGTGTGGTGGCGGCGGTTACTTCATGAGTCTTTTGGAAATGGCTAAATTGAATGC
>JAGQYH010000259.1 GCA_020436175.1 Bacteroidota bacterium | reverse complement strand
TTGTTAGGTAAAGAATTAACCGGTAAAGTTTTGGCTACTTATCATCAGGGAAAATTAACTCAACATGACTAATGAACCCATACAAGAAGATGTTCAATTAGCGTCGCCATTGCCGGTAATCATAAGCGGATTGGTCAATGGAGTTATTTTTTGTGTGGTTTGGTACATGGCCTTTAAAAATCATGTTGAGCCATCTCGGTCGCAATTGTTTACACTGAATGTCGGATTTTTGCTGTCCACAATTGTGATCGCACAAATATTTTTTAGAAGAACCATTGCCACTCAGGTAACTTTTGTAAAGCTATGGGTAGCGGGTTGGATGTCCAGTCTTTTCTTTGCATTAGTCGTTAGTATTTTTTATCATTACTTCTTTCCAACCATTGATATGAAACCACCTTCTTTTACACAAGTGCTGATAAGTTACAATACAATGGGCTTGGTAATATCCGCTATCGTTTCTTTCTTTATAACTAGAATTAAGTAAGTTGGACATAAGTATTGTCATACCATTATTGAATGAAGAAGAGTCTTTACCTTCTTTATTTACCTGGATCAAAAAAGTAATGGAAGCGAATGATTTTAGTTATGAGATCATTGCCGTAGATGATGGCAGTACGGATAATTCCTGGGAAGTGATCAAGGCAGAATCTATGTTGTGCAAGCAGATCAAAGGAATAAAATTCAAACGAAATTATGGAAAATCGGCGGCATTGAATGAAGGCTTTGAAGCCTGCAGCGGTAGCGTGGTGATTACGATGGATGCCGACCTTCAAGACAGCCCGGATGAAATACCCGGTCTCTACAAAATGATCAAAGAAGAAAATTATGATATCGTTAGTGGCTGGAAGAAAAAAAGATACGATCCTTTAAGTAAGACCATTCCAACTAAAATATACAATGGAACCACCCGATTTATGACGGGTATTAAACTACACGATATGAATTGTGGGTTGAAAGCCTATAAAATTGAAGTAGTCAAATCTATTGAAGTATATGGTGAAATGCATCGTTATATTCCTGTGATTGCCAAAGGTGCCGGTTTTAAGCATATTGGTGAAAAAGTAGTGGAGCATCGAGCCAGACAGTTTGGGGTGACTAAATTCGGCTTGGAACGATTTGTTAACGGTTTTTTGGATCTGCTATCCATTGTATTTGTCACCAAGTTTTCTAAGAAGCCCATGCATCTCTTTGGCAGCTTAGGCACGCTGTCATTCTTTATCGGATTTTTAATCTTATTGTATCTCAGTATTTCAAAATTGGTGTTGAACCAATCCGGTATTGCAACAAGACCTTTGTTTTTCTTTGGTATTATGATTCTAATCATCGGTGTACAATTATTTTTAACCGGTTTTTTGGCTGAACTGGTCTCCCGAAATGCGCCAGATCGCAATCAATATCATGTAGGTGAAAAGATAGGCTTATAGTGCTATTTGTCTTTTCGAGGTAAATTTCAATTTTATAAGGAGTAAACTTGTGAAAAATAATCTTTTAAGAGCAGGTAGTGGTTTCTATGGCGTATCAGATCCCATACAATGAAAGATATTATTCAACTACTTTTAAACTAAATTGTATTTTCATAAATTCATATATGTCTATTTAATATTATGAATCAATTTGCCGAAGAAGTAGAAAGAATAAAAAAACTGGTATCCGATGGAAAGTCCAAAGAAGCGCTAAAGGTACTTTCCAATCTTGATGTCCCATTTATCAAGAAAGAAGTAATCTTATTAAACAGTCGATATAATAAGCTGATGGCCGAAAAAATGGGTGGTCGCTTGGATAACAAGGAAGCCAATATTGACCTCGCCCGTATTGACGATGCTATCATTAATTTGGCCGATAGGGTATTGGAAGGACCTACAAGCAAAGAGTCGGCACAATTGTTGGCTCAAAATAAAAAGGTAAGAAATCGATTGATAGGTGGACTTTTACTGGCAATAATTTTTGTAATGGGCTTATATTTTTTTAATAGTACTACCCTAAAAAAGAAGGATGAAAAAGCATGGGTTTTGGCCAATAATCAGAATTCAATTGCCGCATTTGAAACTTATTTATCAGATTTTCCGAGGGGGAAATATAATGATAAAGCCACTACCATAATTGACCAGCGTAAAAGTGATTTGAATGCTTGGAATAATACGATCAAAGAAAACACTCTTAGTGCTTATGAAGCTTATTTGAATAGTTATCCAAATGGTCTATATTATCAGACTGCAGATTCCATTTTGAAATATAAAAATGAAGAGCTCAATACATGGAGAGCTGCACAAAATAGTAATACCTCAGATGCTTACAAGGCATATATCAATGTTTATCCTGAAGGTGTGTTTTTCAATGATGCCATCACCATTTTAAATGAAAGAGAACAGAAGGATAAGAAAGCCTGGGATGATGCCAATAAGGGTAATTCAATTAGTGCCTACCAAACCTATATTAGAATTTATCCAAATGGTATTTATATAAATGAAGCTCAGACGAAACTGGAAGAGAAAAAAAAGGAAGCCAAAGAAATAGAAGATAGACAAAGAAGAGAAGCGGAAGCCAGACAGAAGGAATTGAATGCATGGCAGACGGCACAATATGGTAACTCAATAGCTTCTTATTCTATATACTTGAAACAATATCCTAAAGGTGTTTATAGTACCACAGCTCAAAAAGCAATTGCCGATAAAACGGCAAATACACAAAGAAAGGTTAGGTTAACCATGGTAAGATTGGTTTGTGAAAAATCGGATGATGAAGGGTCGAACAACAATGCAGATATGAATGTTTTTGATTTTAAGTTTACAGCAACACAAGCCTGTAACAAAGATGCTTCAAAGAATAAAACTATTATCAATAATGCATCCATCTACTATTACAATGATAAGGCAATCACGATTGCAGAAGGAGAGCATTGGAAAGACAATAACAGGTATGTAGATTTTATCTTTGATAATGAACATTGTAACGAGTTACACATCAATATCACTGGATATGCCAACGAAGATGATGGCAGCAGCAAAGATGAAAATGCATCGGCCTCCTTTAATATACCGAATCCAAGCCAACCTTATGGCAGTTATTCTTTTAAACTCACCTCTAATGACTTTGTATTCCGTTGTGAGTTTAAACTCGATAAGATTGGTTGGTAGTTTATTCGAGTACTAGCTTGCATGCTTTTGCATCCCATCAATGTATTCTATGATAAAAACAAGTCATTAAATGTTAAATTACACCCTGATTTAAGCAATGTGTTTCATTGTATTTACATACGGTGTTCCTCTTTGCACCACGGCAAACATCCTTGCTAATAGTTTGTTTCTTACAATGTTGATAGTGCTGCGTTTGTTTTTATCTTGACCAATACGCCTTTCATAATATTGTTTGATTTCATTATTGTGCTTAATTGCAGATTTAGCACATAGGTCTAAAAGGGTCTTCATTTTCTTGTTTGCGAGAT
>JAGQYH010000258.1 GCA_020436175.1 Bacteroidota bacterium | reverse complement strand
TATCTCAGGTGACCAAAATCCTACAAGTTTTGAAAAAGTTAATCAGCTGATAATAAACGGTGTAGATTATATTATTCCTCCTGAATTTGATACTTCTGCACAGGATCAAGCTTCAAAAATCCTTAAGATCAACGAGGATGGCAGTCTCTTTTGGATAAGAAAATGATATATTCTATAGGTATTTCTATTTTTGAGGTCTGATGACTATTTCACTCACACCATACGAACAAGATATTCTTAAAAAAGTAAGCCAAAGTGCTAACGATTTAGGCTATTCTGCATATGCTGTAGGTGGCTTTGTTAGAGACAAAATTCTGGGAAGAAGCTGTAAAGACATCGATATTGTTTGTATAGGCAGCGGCATTGATCTGGCCAAAAAGTTCAAGGAACAATTTTATCCGAACGCCCCATTCAGCTATTTCAAGAATTTTGGAACCGCCATGATCAAACTGGACGATATTGAAATAGAATTTGTGGGCGCTCGAAAGGAATCTTACAGACAAGACAGTAGAAAACCTATAGTAGAAACCGGCAGTTTACAAGACGATCAAAATCGAAGAGATTTTACCATTAATGCCATGGCTATTCAACTCACCGATGATGATTTTGGAAAGATTATAGATCCATTCAATGGTTTGGCAGACTTGGCCGATCAACTGATCAAAACACCATTGGCGCCGGAAGCTACCTTTTCTGATGACCCGTTGAGGATGATGCGTGCCATTCGTTTTGCTACTCAATTAAACTTTAGAATTGATGAGTCGACCTACAATGCGATTGAACCGTTGGCGGAAAGAATACAAATCGTTTCGCAAGAAAGGATCATAGATGAACTAAATAAGATCATTCTCGCTCCAAAACCTTCCATCGGTTTTAAACTGCTTTTCAATACCAAGCTACTACACCTCATTTTCCCGGATATGGTTAATTTATATGGCGTGGATAAGGTCGGGAGATTTGCTCATAAAGATAATTTTTACCATACTTTGCAGGTCTTGGATAACACCGCTGACCGTTCTGACGATTTGTGGCTAAGATGGGCTGCCATTCTACATGATATTGCAAAACCTGCTACCAAACGATTCGAAGAGGGACATGGTTGGACTTTTCACGGCCATGAAGCATTAGGGGCTAAAATGGTACCGAGAATTTTCAGACAGTTAAAGTTGCCACTGAATGAGCATATGAAATTTGTTCAAAAAATGGTGATGCTGCATCTTCGTCCTATTTCTTTAACCAAGGAAAATATTACGGATTCTGCCATCCGAAGATTGATATTTGATGCCAATGATGATCTTGATCAGTTATTACAACTCTGTGAAGCAGATATCACTTCAAAAAATGCAGATAAGGTAAAACGTTATACCAGAAATCTGAAACTGGTTAAGAAAAAAGTGGAGGAAGTAGAAGAAAGAGACAGGATCAGAAATTGGCAGCCTCCTATTTCCGGTGAATTGATCATGAAAACTTTTGACATCAAACCTTCCAAAGAGGTAGGCTTAATAAAAAATGCCATTAAAGATGCCATTCTTGATGGCGAGATCGCCAATGACTTTGAGGAAGCGTTTAATTTTATGAAGCAAAAGGGGCACGACTTAGGCTTGCAAGTAGTTCATCAAGAATAATTTTTCGGCTAGAATTCCATTCTTTCCCGGCAACATCACTATTAAAATCATCACTATCTTTGTTGACTATTATTTATGTCCATCACGAACAAAACACTGATCATAGTTTGCGGTCCAACTGCCGTGGGCAAAACCAAAGTGGCGCTTCAATTGGCACAACATTTTAAAACGGACATCATCTCAGTCGATTCTCGTCAGATCTACAAAGAGTTATCCATTGGTACGGCCAAACCCGACATAGAAGAATTGGCATTAATCCAACATCATTTTATCAATCATATTTCTATTCACGATGATTTTAGTGCCGGGCAATATGAAGTAGAAGTCATTGCATTGTTAGGACAACTCTTTGAACAAAACGATGTAGTGATAGCCGCCGGAGGAACGGGTTTATATATCAAAGCCATTACAGATGGTTTTGATGACATACCTGCTGTAAATAGTTCCGTTAGAGCCCAAATTATCAATGAATATGAACAATTTGGATTGGCTCATTTACAACGCGAAGTGAAAATAGCAGATCCTGAAGCCTATGAAAAAATGGACACTGAAAATCCGCAAAGATTAATGCGTGTGTTGGAAGTGAATAGAGGCAGCGGACAGAAAGTGTCTAGTTTACAAAAACATCAAAAGAAAGACAGAAATTTCCGGGTGATCAAAATTGGTATCAATTTACCGAGAGAAATGTTGTACGAACAGATCAATGGAAGAGTAGATTTGATGATGGAGAATGGATTATTGGAGGAGGCAAAGCAATTTTTTGACTTCCGGCATCTGAATGCATTACAAACTGTGGGCTACAACGAGCTTTATCAATATCTGAATAAGGAAATTTCATTGGAAGAGGCAATTGATTTAATCAAACGTAACTCAAGACGCTACGCCAAAAGGCAGTTAACCTGGTTAAGGAAGCAGGAAGATATCCAATGGTTTGCACCGCAGGAAGGAAGTAGGATTATAGAGTATTTAGTTGGGGAAATGTAGAGGTGTGTGGATGTGTGGAAGATAAATCACAAAATTGACTTTTGATAATTAAACCTTAATTTGTTACAAACGAAATCATCCAAATTTCAAAAAAGCCATAAATCCATATGAAAATCGGCCTTCTATCAGATACACATGGATACTTCGATCCACAGATTCCCGAATTTTTTAATGACAGAGATGAGATATGGCATGCAGGAGATATCGGCTCCAGAGAAGTGATCACCTTGTTGGAAAATTTAGCTCCCGTTAGAGCTGTATATGGCAATATTGATAATGCTTCTATCCGATCAGAATTTCCGGAAGACCAATTTTTCAACTGCGATGGTATGAAGGTATGGATTACTCATATTGGTGGCTATCCCGGAAGATACAATCAAAGAACCCGGGCTATTCTTAACCATCAGAAGTTCGATCTGTTTATTTGTGGCCACTCCCATATTTTAAAGATTATGCCTGATAAAATTCATGGCTTGTTACACATTAATCCGGGAGCTGCCGGTTATCATGGTTTCCACAAAGTTAAAACCTTGATTCGCTTTGACATAGAGCATGGAAAGATCAGAAATCCGGAAGTGATCGAGTTAGGCAAAAGGGGTCAAATTTCTTTAGATTAAATCGGTATTTACGATTCAAGTTACACGTTATCATATATTTATGGTTTAAAAAAATCAACCTTATATTTTATTAGCAGTTTTTAAGTATTTTTAACCTTAGAAAAACTTACTTACTATTTCCATCAAAGAGGGGCCTATATGATGAGAACTTTACTGTGTTTGCTATTAATAGCAAGTCCATTTTTTACTGTAATCCATGCACAGGACGCGTGTGATAA